>JAFQKJ010000139.1 GCA_017397005.1 Bacillota bacterium | reverse complement strand
GTCCGTATCTTGTGTTTAATGTTCTTGTAATAGCTGCTGTTAATGTTGTTTTACCGTGGTCTACGTGACCGATTGTTCCGATGTTTACATGCGGTTTTGTTCTTTCAAATTTTGCTTTTGCCATCTTTGTTCATCCTTTCAAAAACAATATGCTTATCAATAATAATTTGTATTTTCCAGTTTTTCTCTGACACTTTCAGGGATCTTGTCGAAATGATGGAACTGCATGCTGTATACGCCTCTTCCCTGTGTTTTGGATCTGAGGTCTGTTGCATATCCGAACATTTCTGCAAGAGGTACATATCCTCTTACTACCTGTGCTCCCGTTACAGCGTCTAAACCTTCTATCTTGCCTCTTCTTGAGTTGATATCTCCTATAACATCGCCCATATATTCATCAGGCACTGTTACTTCGATCTTGAATATAGGTTCAAGCATCACTGGCTTAGCCTTTTTAGCAGCTTCTCTGAATGCCATCGATCCTGCGATCTTAAATGCCATTTCGGATGAATCCACTTCGTGATATGAACCGTCATACAACTCAACTTTTACGTCCATAACCTGGTATCCGCCGAGAGGACCATTCATCATAGCTTCTCTTATACCTTCATCCACTTTAGGGATGTATTCTTTAGGTACAGCTCCTCCGACAACAGAGTTAATGAACTCATAGCCTTTCCCAGGCTCGTTCGGTGATATCTTGATCTTAACATGTCCGTACTGACCACGACCACCGGACTGTTTTGCATATTTATAATCAACATCAGCAGGCGCTGTAATTGTTTCTTTGTAAGAAACTCTTGGCTTGCCGACATTGGCCTCAACTTTAAACTCCCGAAGCAGTCTGTCAACGATGATCTCCAGATGAAGCTCTCCCATACCTGAAATGATCGTCTGACCTGTTTCTTCGTCTGTGTGAGTTCTGAAAGTAGGATCTTCTTCTGCAAGCTTAGCCAATGCAATGCCCATTTTTTCCTGTCCGGCTTTAGTTTTTGGTTCGATAGCAATGTCAATTACCGGATCCGGGAATTCCATGGATTCAAGAATGATGTCATGTTTCTCATCACAGAGCGTATCCCCTGTTGTAGTGTCTCTTAGACCTACAGCCGCAGCGATATCTCCGGAATAAACCTTTTCGATCTCTTCTCTTCTGTTAGCGTGCATTTGAAGGATCCTTCCGATCCTTTCTTTTCGTCCCTTTACAGAGTTATAAACATAAGAACCTGATTCCAGTGTCCCTGAATAAACTCTGAAGAAAACTAATTTCCCTACATAAGGATCAGCCATTACTTTGAATGCCAGCGCCGCGAAAGGACCGTTGTCGTCCGCAGGTCTTTCCACTTCCTCGTCTGTCTTAGGATCAAATCCTCTGATCGCCTGAACATCAAGCGGAGAAGGCATATAATCCACGATCGCATCCAGTAAAAGCTGAACGCCTTTATTTCTATAAGATGAACCACAGAATACAGGCACCATCTTACCTGCAATAGTGGTGCTGCGGATAGCAGCTTTGATTTCAGCTTCTGTCAGTTCTTCACCTTCAAGATATTTCATAAGGAGTTCTTCGTCAGTTTCAGCAACAGCTTCAATGAGCTGATATCTGTAATCTTCCGCCATATCCTTAAGATCATCAGGGATTTCAATGACTTCTATATCTTTGCCCAAATCATCTTTATAGTTATAAGCTTTCATTTTGATAAGGTCCACGATACCTGTGAATTCGCTTTCCTTACCAATAGGCAACTGTACAGGAACCGCATTGGCTTTAAGACGGTCTTTCATCATGTCTACTACATTTAAGAAGTTTGCCCCCATGATATCCATCTTGTTTACGAACGCCATTCTTGGCACTCCGTATTTTTCAGCCTGTCTCCATACAGTTTCCGACTGAGGCTCAACACCGCCTTTAGCACAGAAAACAGCTACCGCTCCGTCAAGAACTCTAAGAGATCTTTCTACTTCCACGGTAAAGTCAACGTGACCCGGGGTGTCAATAATATTTATTCTGGTATCCCTCCACTGAGCCGTAGTAGCAGCAGAGGTGATAGTTATGCCTCTTTCCTGTTCCTGCTCCATCCAATCCATGGTAGCAGCGCCTTCATGAACTTCACCTAATCTATGAGTTCTTCCGGTATAAAAGAGTATTCTTTCTGTCGTCGTAGTCTTGCCTGCATCAATATGCGCCATTATACCGATATTCCTGGTTCTTTCCAAAGGAAATTCTCGAGTCATACTTATTCCTCCTTTCTGCGACTTTTTTTATCAGTGTCTTACCATCTGAAATGAGCGAATGCTTTATTAGCTTCAGCCATTTTATGAGTGTCTTCCTTTTTCTTTACGGATGAACCTGTTTCGTTTGCAGCATCCATAATTTCCTTAGCAAGTCTCTCATACATATATTTTTCGCTTCTTGCTCTTGTATACTTTGTGAGCCATCTGAGGCCTAATGTCTGACGTCTGTCAGCTCTTACTTCAACCGGAACCTGGTAGTTTGCACCACCTACACGTCTTGCTCTAACTTCTAAAACAGGCATGATATTGTTCATAGCTTTTTCGAATACTTCTACAGGATCATTTCCTGTCTGCTTTTCGATCATATCGAATGCATCGTAAACGATACGCTGTGCCACGCCTTTTTTACCGTCAAGCATAATGTTGTTGATGAGTTTTGCTACAACAACATTTCCATATACAGGATCAGGCAGAACCTCTCTCTTTGGAACTCTTCCTTTTCTTGGCACGTCTCTTCCCTCCTTGCCTGACGATACAGAATAAATTCTGATCGTCTGCGCAATTTCACTTTCTTTAAATTTAACTTATTTTGAATTGCACAACTTACTTCACCCTTATTTAAGGATTACTCTGCATGACCGGCAAATTCAAATCTGTCATGCAGTCTTGCTTTCGGTACTCGGAGTCTTTACTTGCGCAAAGACCTCGTGCGCGCTGATATATCAAAATCTATATATATCAAACCTTTTATCTTATTATGTAATAAGAATAAAGGGCGCTAATTTACACCGTGATTACTTTTTCTTGCCTCTTTTTGCACCGTACTTAGAACGAGCCTGTTTTCTGTTGGCTACGCCTGCTGTATCGAGTGTTCCTCTTACGATATGGTATCTAACACCAGGTAAGTCCTTTACTCTGCCGCCTCTGATGAGAACAACACTGTGTTCCTGTAAGTTGTGACCAACACCAGGGATATAAGCAGTAACTTCGATACCATTTGTAAGACGTACTCTGGCAACTTTTCTTAACGCAGAGTTTGGCTTCTTAGGAGTAACTGTTTTTACAGCTGTGCATACTCCTCTTTTCTGTGGAGAATTTGCATCTGTAGGCTTTCTTCTTAATGTGTTGAATCCTTTAAGAAGTGCCGGCGCTGTTGACTTTGTTACAACCTGCTGTCTTCCATGTCTTACTAACTGATTAATTGTAGGCATGCTTTGGTTTCACCTCCTATTTTATTTTCTTCCCTTTAGGGAAATCTACCGCAGATGCCGCAGTAAATTAGTATATTAAAACATAAAGTTTTAATCGGTTTTATCTATATCTTCGCACAACGAAGCTATAGGAGTGCCCATAAAGACACTCCCGTAGTATACCATTTCATTGACAAACTGTCAACTATTGTTTATTTTTTGCGATAATTTCATTAGAACTCTACGGTTTCATAAAGATTATCGTCAATTTCAGGTAAATTATTCTCATTTTGAGCAAAATCTTCACCGAAATCATCATCGTCATCAAAGAAATCATCATCTTCCTGTTCGCCGTAATCAAGAGCAATGTTCTTGTACTTCTTCATTCCGGTTCCTGCAGGGATAAGCTTACCTATGATAACATTTTCTTTAAGACCCTGTAAGTTGTCGGTCTTTCCTTTAATAGCCGCATCTGTGAGAACTCTTGTTGTTTCCTGGAATGATGCTGCTGAAAGGAATGAATTTGTAGCAAGAGAAGCTTTTGTGATACCTAAAAGTGTTCTCTTTGCTTTAGCAGGTTCTCCGCCTTCAGCAATAGCCGCTTCATTAGCTTCTTCAAATTCAAATCTGCTGTAAAGGCCGCCCGGAAGCAGATATGTGTCTCCTGCGTCTTCTACTCTGAATTTTGAAAGCATCTGGCTTGCGATAACTTCAACGTGTTTATCGTTAATATCTACACCCTGCTGTTTGTATACTCTCTGTACTTCTTTTACGAGGTACTGGAATACACCTTCAATGCCTTTGATCCTGAGTACGTCATGCGGATTTACAGAACCCTGAGTGATCTCATCACCGGCTTCAATGTAATCTCCGTCTTTCACCTTGATCCTTGCACTGTAAGGAATAGTGTATTTTGCTTCTGTACCGTCATCTCCTCTTACGATAACTTCGTTGTTCTTCTTAGTTCCGTGGAAATATACGGTTCCGGCGATCTCTGATATAACAGCAAGTCCCTTAGGTTTTCTTGCTTCGAAAAGTTCTTCTACTCTCGGCAGACCGTGAGTGATATCGCTTCCCGCAACACCGCCTGTATGGAATGTACGCATTGTCAGCTGTGTACCCGGTTCACCGATGGACTGTGCCGCTGTTATACCAACAGCTTCACCGATATTTACTCTTCCACCGGTAGCAAGGTTTCTGCCGTAACATTTTGCACAAATACCCTGTTTTGCATCGCAGGTAAGGACTGATCTGATCCTTACCATTTCAATGCCTGAATTTTCTATGATCTCAGCCTGTTTTTCGTTGATCTCTTCGTTTGCAGCTACGATAAGCTCTCCTGTATTCGGATGGAAGATATCTTCACAAGCTGTTCTTCCTGTGATCCTGCTCTTGAGCTGTTCAATTATTTCCTTACCGTCTTTGAAAGCTCTGACTTCGATACCTTCAGTTGTTCCGCAGTCTTCTTCTCTTACGATAACGTTATGGCTGACATCAACAAGTCTTCTTGTGAGGTAACCTGAGTCCGCTGTTCTGAGAGCAGTATCCGCAAGACCTTTTCTTGCGCCGTTTGTTGATACGAAGTATTCCAGTACTGATAAACCTTCACGGAAGTTGGATTTGATAGGGATCTCAACTGTTTTACCGGAAGCGTTAGCCATGAGACCACGCATACCGCCGATCTGTCTGATCTGGTTTTTACTACCTCTGGCACCGGAGTGAGCCATGATGTAAAGGTTGTTTGTTCCGCCAAGGCTGTCCATGAGAGCATCTGCAACTTCATCTGTTGTCTTCTGCCATAAATTGATAACATTTTCGTATCTTTCATTTTCTGACATGAGACCTCTTCTGTATGCTTTTTCGAAGTCGTCGATCTTCTTATCAGCTTTTTTGATGATCTCTGCCTTAGCTTCAGGAATTTCCATATCGGAAATACTGATGGTAATAGCTCCGATAGTTGAGTAATGGTAACCCATGCTCTTTATTGTATCCAGCATTATAGCTGTTTTTGTGTTTCCATGAACGGAATAGCATTTGCCAATGATCTGACCTAGTTTTTTCTTATCGCAGAGGAAGTCGATCTCAAGAGAATACTTATCCTTGTTTCTGTCAACATAGCCCAGATCCTGAGGTATGTTTTCATTGAAGATAAATCTTCCAACAGTGGATTCTACCAGTTTTCCCTTTGTATCGTTTTCATCAAGGTAACATCTTACCTTTACTCTTGCGTGCAGGCCTACTGACTTGTTGCCGTATGCCATGAGCATTTCGTCATAGTCAGCAAAGATCTTTCCGTCGCCCGGTTCTGAAGCTTCACCTTTAAGTGTCTTATCTTCCTTAGGATCGTATGTCAGATAATAACTTCCCAGGATCATATCCTGTGTAGGTGTTGTTATAGGAGAACCGTCTTTTGGAGCCAGGATGTTGTTTACTGAAAGCATAAGGAATCTTGCTTCTGCCTGAGCCTCTACAGAGAGAGGTACGTGAACAGCCATCTGGTCACCGTCGAAGTCCGCGTTGTATGCCGTACATACCAGCGGATGAAGCTTGATAGCCTTTCCTTCTACCAGTACAGGTTCGAAGGCCTGGATACCGAGTCTGTGCAGTGTCGGAGCACGGTTTAAGAGAACAGGATGTTCTTTGATAACTTCATCCAGAACGTCCCATACTTCAGGTCTTACTCTTTCGACCATTCTCTTTGCACTCTTAATGTTATGAGCTGTCTGGTTCTGAACCAGTTTTTTCATAATGAAAGGTTTGAACAGTTCCAGAGCCATCTTCTTAGGAAGACCGCACTGATAGAACTTAAGTTCAGGTCCTACTACGATTACAGAACGTCCTGAATAGTCAACACGCTTGCCCAGCAGGTTCTGTCTGAATCTTCCCTGTTTACCCTTGAGCATATCAGAAAGAGATTTGAGAGGTCTGCTTCCCGGTCCTGTAACAGGTCTTCCTCTTCTGCCGTTGTCGATAAGCGCATCAACAGCTTCCTGAAGCATTCTCTTTTCATTTCTTACGATGATGTCAGGTGCACCCAGATCCAGCAGTCTCTTAAGTCTGTTGTTTCTGTTTATAACTCTTCTGTATAAGTCATTGAGGTCTGATGTTGCAAATCTTCCGCCGTCCAGCTGAACCATTGGTCTAAGATCTGGAGGTATAACAGGGATAACATCAAGGATCATCCACTGAGGTTTGTTGTTTGACTGTCTCAGAGCTTCAATAACTTCCAGCCTTCTTACTATTCTGATCTTCTTCTGGCCGGAGCTTTCTTTAAGTTTTGCTCTTAAATCTTTTGAAAGTTCTTCCAGGTCGATCTGTGTTAAAAGTTCTTTAACTGCTTCAGCACCCATTGATGCTTTAAAGCCTTTTCCATACTTTTCCTTAGCTTCACGATATTCAAGCTCTGAAAGGAGCTGTTTGTGAACTAATCCTGTAACTTCTTTATCTCCCGGATCAGTTACGATATATGATGCAAAGTACAATACTTTTTCAAGGTTTCTTGCAGATATGTCAAGTACAAGACCCATTCTGCTCGGGATACCTTTGAAATACCAGATATGGGATACAGGAGCTGCAAGCTCGATATGTCCCATTCTTTCTCTTCTTACTTTGGATTTTGTTACTTCAACTCCGCAGCGGTCGCAGACGATGCCTTTGTAACGGATCCTTTTATACTTACCGCAGTGACATTCCCAGTCCTTCATAGGTCCGAATATCCTTTCACAGAATAATCCGTCCTTTTCAGGCTTTAATGTTCTGTAGTTTATAGTTTCAGGCTTTTTAACTTCACCTTTAGACCAGCTTAAAATCTTTTCACTTGAAGCCAAGCTGATTTGTAATGATTCAAAATTATTAAGTTCCTGCAAGGGGTCACTCTCCCTTCTTTAATTCACTTTACTCAAAATCTGCGCTTTCATCTTCGTCGTCAAAGAATTCTTCTTCATCTATATAGTCCAGTTCATCAAGGCTTTTTTCATGTTCGAACTCGTCATCGCCAAGATCATCATCGTCGTAATCGTCAAAGTCGATAGGCTCGCCATGTTCGTCTGTTTCTAAATAGCCGCCTTCTTCTGCGTTATAAACCTTATCCGCATCAGCAAGGTTTTCGATCTCGCTTACTCTTGATGTTTCGAGTTCGTCATCGATAGATTCTCTGATCTCTATTTCTTCATTCTTGTCTGAAAGAACTTTGATATCCAGAGCCAAGCTCTGCATTTCTTTAATGAGGACCTTGAAGGATTCAGGGATTCCCGGTTCAGGAATATTTTCGCCCTTAACTATAGCTTCATAGGTCTTTACTCTTCCGACGATATCGTCAGATTTAACTGTCAGGATCTCCTGAAGTGTATATGCCGCTCCGTATGCTTCCAGAGCCCATACTTCCATTTCACCGAAACGCTGTCCGCCGAACTGAGCTTTACCTCCCAGAGGCTGCTGTGTTACTAATGAATAAGGGCCTGTGCTTCTTGCATGGATCTTGTCATCAACAAGATGATGCAGTTTCAGCATATACATATATCCAACGGTTACAGGATTATCGAACGGTTCTCCTGTTCTTCCGTCTCTGAGAGTGAGTTTTCCTGTTTCTGAATAGCCGCATTCTTTAAGAAGTTCAATAATATCTGATTCTCTTGCTCCGTCAAATACAGGAGTAGCTATATACCAGCCTTTCTTTCTTGCAGCAAGGCCCAGATGAACTTCCAGTACCTGACCGATATTCATACGGGAAGGTACGCCCAGCGGATTCAGTACTACCTGCAGCGGAGTACCATCATCGATGAATGGCATATCCTCTTCAGGAAGAACTCTTGAAATAACACCCTTGTTACCGTGTCTGCCGGCCATCTTGTCGCCGACATTGATCTTTCTCTTAGTTGCAATGTAGCATCTAACGAGTTTGTTTACTCCCGGCGGGAGTTCGTCGTTGTTTTCTCTGGAGAATGTCTTAACATCAACGATGATACCTGCTTCTCCGTGAGGAACTCTGAGAGATGTGTCTCTTACTTCTCTTGCTTTTTCGCCGAAAATAGCTCTCAAAAGTCTTTCTTCTGCTGTAAGCTCTGTTTCACCCTTCGGTGTAACTTTTCCGACAAGTATATCTGATGAACCTACTTCGGCACCGATTCTGATAATACCTTCTTCGTCAAGGTCCTTCAGTGCTTCTTCGCCTACGTTAGGTATATCTCTTGTGATCTCTTCAGGTCCAAGTTTTGTATCTCTTGCTTCTGCTTCATATTCTTCGATATGAAGTGAAGTGAGGATATCTTCCATAACCAGTCTTTCATTAAGAAGGATAGCATCTTCGTAGTTGTAACCTTCCCATGTCATAAATCCTACCAGCAGGTTTCTGCCGAGAGCAACTTCACCCTGGTCTGTTGATGGGCCGTCAGCAATAGGCTCACGAGCTTCTACATGCTCACCTTTGCTTACTATAGGTCTCTGATTTATGCATGTGCCCTGGTTAGATCTCTTGAACTTCAGGAGCTTATATTTATCTTTGCCTTCTCCGTCATCTCTTGTGATCACGATGCTGTCTGCATCTACGTAGTCTACTACCCCTGCATGCTTAGCAAGGATCACGACTCCGGAGTCTCTTGCTGCCAGGTATTCCATTCCTGTACCTACAACAGGCGCATCCGTAATGAGAAGAGGCACTGCCTGTCTCTGCATGTTGGAACCCATCAGGGCTCTGTTAGCGTCGTCGTTTTCAAGGAACGGGATCATAGCTGTAGCAACTGATACTACCTGTTTAGGAGATACGTCCATATAATCAGGAACTTCTCTCCTTACCATATCGATCTCTCCGCCGGCGCCTCGAGCTGCAACTCTTTCGTTGATGAATCTTCCTTCATCATCGAGAGGCTCATTGGCCTGAGCGATCACCAGCATTTCTTCTTCGTCAGCTGTGAGATAATGGATAGTTTTTGTTACACATCCTGTTTCTTTATCTACTAATCTATATGGAGTTTCAATAAATCCATATTCATTTACTCTTCCATAGGTTGTCAATGAACCGATAAGACCGATGTTCGGACCTTCAGGTGTTTCGATAGGACACATTCTTCCGTAATGAGAATGATGTACGTCTCTAACTTCGAATCCGGCTCTTTCTCTTGAAAGACCGCCAGGTCCAAGCGCAGATAATCTTCTCTTATGAGTGAGTTCTGCCAGTGGGTTTGTCTGGTCCATAAACTGTGACAGCTGGCTGCTTCCGAAGAATTCTTTTATAGCCGCTGTTACAGGTCTGATGTTGATAAGAGCCTGAGGTGTTGTGACTTCCATATCCTGAATAGTCATTCTTTCCCTTACCACTCTTTCCATCCTTGCAAGACCTATTCTGAACTGGTTCTGGAGAAGTTCACCTACAGTTCTGAGTCTTCTGTTTCCAAGATGGTCTATATCATCTGTGCTTCCTATACCATATGGAAGGCCCAGGAGATAACTCATTGAAGCTACGATATCATCTATAAGGATATGCTTTGGAACCAGCTTATTCTTATTTGCAATGATAGCTTCTTTGATCTCTTCGTCTTCTTCATATGAATCAAGGATATCTTTAAGCACCGGATAGTATACCTTAGGCGCTATCTTTATATCTGAAATATCAAAATCAACATGTTTTGCTAATGTAACGAAGTTGTTTCCTATTACCTTATGCTCTTTATTGTCTTCGTCGAGGAGATATACGAAGCTTACGCCAGCATCTTCGATTTCTACTGCCAAATCTCTTGTGATCTTATCACCTGTTTCTGCCAGTACTTCTCCTGTTCCCGGGTCAACTATAGCTCTTGCAGCACGATGTCCCGCGATCCTTCCGGACAATCCGAGTTTTTTATTGTATTTATATCTTCCAACCTTTGCAAGATCATATCTCTTAGGGTCAAAGAACAATGACTCGATAAGTGACTGAGCACTATCTACTGTAGGTGGTTCACCAGGTCTCAGTTTCTTATAGATTTCTTTTAATCCATCTTCCACAGTACTTACAGAGTCTTTGCTGAGAGTTTTATAAAGTCTTTCATCTTCTCCAAGCAGATCTATGATCTCCTGATCTGTACCAAAGCCCAAAGCTCTTAAAAGCATTGTTGCAGGAAGTTTTCTTGTTCTGTCAACTCTTACAGAGATTATTTCATTGGAGTCGGTTTCGTATTCAAGCCATGCCCCTCTGTTAGGGATGATAGTGGTTGCGTAAAGCTTTTTGCCTGTTTTGTCCGTGGTCACATCATAATAAGGACCAGGAGATCTTACAAGCTGAGTAACGATTACTCTCTCTGCACCATTGTAAATAAATGTACCGTTTTCTGTCATAAGCGGGAAGTCACCCATAAATACTTCCTGTTCTTTAACTTCTCCGGTTTCTTTATTTACAAGTCTTACGCCAACTTTAAGCGGAGCTGCATAGGTTGCATCTCTTTCTTTGCATTCTTCAATATCATATTTTGGTGTGTCCTTGAGGGAATAGTCGATGAATTCAAGAACGAGGTTTCCTGCATAATCTTTAATAGGGGAAATGTCCTCAAATACCTCTTTCAACCCTTCCTGAATAAACCAATCATACGAATCCACCTGAATCTGTATGAGGCTTGGGATAGGAGCAACCTCATTGATTTTTGAGAAGCTCATTCTGGTCTTTTTTCCGGTTTTAACTGGATGGGGCATTTTCTTCACTCCTTTTTCGCAAAGTAATGTTGTGAAAAGAACTTATCAATAATAAAAATAAGTCGTTACGTTAGCTGTTTGATAAACAGAATGTTTACATAATTATTGAATTTTATACATATTTTGAATTGAACATTCTGTAGCAAGTTAATACTATATCACAAACAGTTCAAGCATTCAAGAGTAAAATTATTATCTTTTCCTTATTATTACAAATTATTTTTGAGAAAACAACAAAAGACCGCAGGAATTTCTTCCTGCGGTCAAGCTTGTCAAATTTCTTAAATAATTATTTAAGTTCAACTGTTGCGCCAACTTCTTCGAGTTTAGCTTTGATTTCGTCAGCTTCAGCTTTTGATGCAGCTTCTTTGAGAGCTTTAGGAACGTTGTCAACTAATTCTTTAGCTTCTTTAAGTCCAAGACCTGTGATTTCTCTTACAACTTTGATGCACTTGATTTTTTCTGAACCAGCTGATGCTAAGATTACGTCAAATTCTGTCTTTTCTTCAGCAGCAGCACCTGCGTCTGCACCACCAGCAACAACTGCAACAGCAGCAGCAGCTGATACACCAAATTCTTCTTCACAAGCTTTAACGAGTTCGTTAAGCTCTAAAACTGTCATATTTTTTATAGCTTCAATGATCTGATCTTTATTCATTATATTTTCCTCCTATATATTATTTGTTTTATTTAAACGCACTGCGTTATTAAATTATTCAGCAGCAGCTTCTCCATCTTTATCAGCGATTGCCTGAATAACTCTAGCAAAGCTTGAGATAGGAGCGTTGAAGCTTCCGAGTAATTTCGCGAGAAGTTCTTCTCTTGATGGGATCTGAGCGATAGCTGAAACACCTTCTGTGTCATAGTATACGCCGTCGATAACTCCGCCCTTGAATTCCATTTTCTTGAATTCTTTGATTGATTTATCAAGGATCTTAGCAGGTGCTGTTGCATCTTCGTAACCGAAAGCAATACCTGTTGGTCCCTTAAGCGCTTCTGTAAGGCCTTCGAATTCTGTACCTGCAACTGCTCTTCTTAACATTGTGTTCTTGTAGATTTTGTATTCTACGTTAGCTTCTCTCATTCTTTTTCTGAGGAGATCCGCCTGAGCAACAGTAATACCTCTATAGTCAACTACTACTGCAGAAGAAGCTCTTTCGAGTTTCTCTTTAATTTCATTTACGATCTGTTCTTTTTCTTTAATGAATGCTGACATCAAAACACCTCCTTCTTTAAAGATTTTTATGTCTATTCATTTCTGTCATTTATGCTGTCAAAAACAACATATGCCTCTTCCACCGCAGACAGGAAAAGGCATAATTGATCAAGTATTTATCAATACCTCGGCAGGTTAATTAAACGCTAGTCCCTGCTGTCTACGGTTTTTTATTCAAATTTAGGTTCATCAACTGCAATTAGTTAGTGAGTTTAAGAGGATTGATCTTAACTCCAGGTCCCATTGTTGTTGCGATTGTTACGCTTCTGAGGTACTGACCTTTTGCAGCAGCCGGTTTAGCTTTTACGATCGCTTCGATAAGAGCTTTGAAGTTTTCTTCAAGTTTTTCTCTTCCGAATGAAACTTTGCCTAATGGGCAGTGGATGATGTTTGTCTTGTCAAGTCTGTACTCAACTTTACCAGCTTTGATTTCTTTGATGGCTCTTTCGAGATCAAATGTAACAGTTCCTGATTTTGGGTTTGGCATTAATCCCTTAGGACCTAAGATCTTACCGAGTTTACCTACTGTTCCCATCATATCAGGTGTAGCAACTACTACGTCAAAATCAAACCAGTTTTCATTTTTGATTTTGTCAGCTAATTCTTCTGCGCCAACAAATTCTGCTCCTGCAGCCTGAGCTTCTTTTTCTTTTTCGCCCTTAGCAAATACAAGAACTCTCTTTGTTTTACCTGTGCCGTTTGGAAGTACGATAGCGCCTCTAACCTGCTGGTCAGCATGTCTTCCGTCAACGCCCAGTTTAACGTGGATTTCAACTGTTTCGTCGAATTTTGCTTTTGAAGTCTGGAGAGCTAAATCGATAGCTTCCTGTAATTCGTATAATTTAGTTCTGTCGACTAATTTTGCAGACTCTTTATAAGTCTTACCTCTTTTTGGCATTTTGTCCTCCTTCGTGGTACAAACGGTTTCCCTCCCACTTGATTAAAAACTTACTGATTATTCACCTGTTACTACAATACCCATGCTTCTTGCTGTACCTTTGATCATATCAGCTGCTGAGTCAAGGTTTGCTGCGTTGAGGTCAACCATCTTAAGCTGTGCAATTTCTCTTACCTGATCCATTGTAACTGTAGCGACCTTATTTTTGTTAGGTTCACCTGAGCCCTTCTGGATTCCTGCTGCTTTCTTTAAAAGTACAGGTGCAGGTGGAGTCTTTGTGATAAATGTAAATGATCTGTCTGCATACACTGTAATAACTACAGGTATGATCATTCCTTGCTGGTCCTGAGTTTTAGCATTGAACTGTTTACAGAAGTCCATAATGTTTACACCCTTCTGACCGAGAGCAGGTCCAACCGGTGGAGCCGGATTTGCATTACCTGCAGGGATTTGCAGTTTGATGTATCCATCTACTTTCTTTGCCATAAAATTTCCTCCTTCCCCAAGAAATAATATATAACATAGCGCCTGGAGCCTCTTTACCGTGCCTTACCTTGCTGCCTGCCCCTTGCCGCTTGTTTACGAAAGTTTTTCGATCTGAATAAATTCCAGTTCTACAGGAGTTTCCCTTCCAAACATGGATATTCTTGCTTTGATCGTCTGTTTTTCCTCGTTGATCTCATCAACAGTTCCAATGAAACTGTCGAACGGACCGCTGATAACTCTGACCATATCGCCAGGTTCAACGTCGATCTCAACTCTTACTGCTTCTATTCCCATCTTTCTGACTTCATCGTCAGTAAGAGGAA
Organism: Bacillota bacterium; assembly: GCA_017397005.1. Lineage (GTDB taxonomy): Bacteria > Bacillota > Clostridia > Peptostreptococcales > Anaerovoracaceae > RGIG1899. Next base: position 15,184 of record JAFQKJ010000139.1, on the reverse strand, counting down.
TAGGTTTTGAACCGTGACCTACAAACCCTGTAACACCCTGAGTGTTTCTCACAAGATACCAGGATTCATCTGTCATAACCATTTTAACTATAACATATCCCGGGAAGATTTTTCGTGTTTTTACTTTTCTTTGACCGTTCTTTACTTCTACGGTCTCCTCTGTAGGAACAACTATATCCAAGACCAGATCCTGCATATTTCTGTTCTCTACGATCTTTTCAATATTTGCTTTTACTTTGTTTTCATGCCCCGAGTAGGTATGAACAACATACCAATATGCCGAGTTGTCTCTGAACTCCTCGGTCTGGATATTATCTATTTCACCCATTTATACTCTACTCCTTAAGTTTGTTATTCTTGCCCCTCGCAAACGTAATCATATTAAGCGCCAAATAAAACGCCTAAACCTGCTGCAAATATTGAGTCTAAAATCCAAAAACCTACTGCGAATAAGGCACAAGCAATCAAAACCATACAAGTATAAGAACCTAATTCTTTCTTTGTTGGCCATACAACTTTTTTCATTTCTGTTTTGACGCCTTTAAGATAAGCTTTAAGGCCGCCTTTTTTATTTTCGTTTGCCATTATAAACCTCTATTCTTAAAAAACCTTATCAGGAAAAACTATTTTGTTTCTCTGTGAAGAGTATGCTTTTTGCAGAATTTGCAATATTTATGCATTTCAAGTCTGTCAGGATCGTTTTTCTTGTTTTTCATTGTATTGTAGTTTCTCTGTTTGCATTCTGTACATGCCATTGTTACTTTAACACGCATTGATATATCCTCCCGAAATTAAGTATATTTACACAATTTTAATAGACTTCATGAATTTTTACCTGAAGTCGCCCTGTTATGATACCACAATTGGATAACCATGTCAATAAAAAAAGAGGCCGGATCCTAAGAATCCGGCCACAATTTTTATGGATTTACTCTTTAATCTCAGCTTATACCGAAATTATTCGTTGCATCTGAAGATGAATTCCATTTCAACGAGTACGTTAGGGAGCATTCTTGAAACCTGTACGCAAGCTCTTGTTGGGAATGGAGCGTTTGGCATGATTTCTTTGTAAGCTCTGTTAACTTCGCTGTACATATTGTAGTCTAAGATGTAGATTCTGCATGTGAGACAATCTTCTAATGTTGATCCTACTTCAGCAGCAGCTAATGCAGCGTTTTCGAGACATCTTTTTGTCTGTTCGTAGTAATCGTTTGGAGCCATATCGTCTGTTTCTGGTTTTGTTCCATCAGGATATGTAGCGATCTGTGTTGTGAAGAATAAGTCACGATATTTTGTTCCCTGTACGTATGGGCCATGAACTGAACCTAATGTTTTTTCATTAAAAATAGCTGTCTGTTTCATATTAGTTCTCCTTTTCTCTTAATAATTATTTATAGTTATTTGTTATAACTAGCGAGACTTAATTAAAAAAGTTTGTCAGCAACTGCTTTGTTAACGAGGTTTTCAGGAACTTTACCGTCGTGAAGAACTTCAACTAACTGTCTGAGTGCGATAACTCTTGCTTCTTCGAAAGCTTCTACTGATACGAATGCAGCGTGTGGTGTTACAACAGCATTTTCTAATCCGAAGAGTTCTGACTGTTCTGTAGCTTCGTCTTCGATTACGTCGATACCAGCGCCTCTGATCCAACCTTCTTTAAGAGCTTTTACGAGAGCAGCTTCGTCAACAACCTGACCTCTAGCTGTGTTGAGGAAGTAAGCTGATTCTTTCATCATCTTAAACTGTTCTTCGCCGATGAGGTGATATGTTGAAGGTCTGCCTGGTGTAGCGTTCATAACGAGTGGGCAGTGCATTGAAACGAAATCTGATTCTTTAAGTAACTGTTCTAATGTTTCAACTTTTTCTACGCCGAATTCAGCAAGGTATTCAGCTGATTTTGTTGGAGCCCAGCAAGTTACTTTCATTTCCATAGCTTTGAGGATAGGAATCATGTATCTTGGAATTGATCCGAAGAATACGAGACCTACTGTCTGACCAGCTAATCTTCTTACCATTGGTCCGCCAAGGTGTGGATTCCATTCGCCAGCAGCTGTTGCTCTGTTGAGGAGAGAGATCTTTCTTGCAACGTCAAGCATAAGACCTACTGTATGTACAGCAACTTCTGGTGTGCAGAATCCTGGGCTGTTTGTAACTGCCATGCCTTTAGCTGTAGCAGCATCGATGTCAACGTTTGAATAACCGATAGCCTGGAGAGCTACGATCTTACATTTGTCTTCCATCTTTGCAATTACGTCTGCATTTACATCAAAGAATTCAACTACGATACCGTCTGCATCTTTAACTGCTTCTAAGAAAGCTTCTGGCTTATCTCTGTCTTCACCATTTTTGAATTCGATTAATTCGATGTCGTCTACGCCCCATTCTTTTAAGAGCTGATTTTCAAAATCAAGAGTGTCATCAACGTTGTAGTAAACTACTTTTTTCATCACGTGTCCTCCCTGTAAAAAATTTTATAATTACGGCCTCTGCCATAATGCCAAATTGGTTTTAGCATATTGTGATGCTATTATAAATTTATATTATTTTTCATTAAATGTCAACTACTAACAACAAAAAAGGAACGCCTTGCGGCGTTCCCTTATAGTTTATTTACTTTTACTTCAGATTAGTAAGCAGCGTTAAGGATTTCTAATACGTCAGCTTTTGTGATCTTAACCGGAGTATCAGCAAGGAGTCTGTAGTTCATAACTTCGTCAGCTACTGCTTCAAAGATTTCTTCTTCAACTTTTTCTGAGCAGTGTCTCTTAGCTGGGTCGAGTTCTGATAATTTCATTGGAACTCTGAGGTCTTCAGCCATTTCGAATACAGCATCAACTGCAGCGAAAGCAGCGTCTCTTAAGTCCATACCTTCTACATTCTTACCAAGAGCAACAGCGATTTCCTTGAATTTTTCCATGTTACCAACACATGATCTTTCCATACAGTATGGGAGAAGGAGTGAGTTAGCAACGCCGTGTGGAATATGAACGAATGCACCGAGAGTCTGAGCGATACCGTGAACAACACCGAGACCGCCGTTCATGAATGCAACGCCTGCGATTGTAGCAGCAACTGCCATCTGGCTTCTAGCTTCCATATCAAATGCACCAGCGCCTGTAGCTCTTCTGATGTATTTGCCGATCATCTTGATAGCCTGCATACCCATAGCATCTGAGATAGGGTTAGCTCTGTTTGACACGTATGATTCGATAGCGTGTGTTAAAGCATCCATACCTGTTGTAGCTGTGATGAATGGAGGGCATCCCATCTGTACTAATGGATCGATGAGAGCATATTTAGGAATAAGGTATTCGTGTGTAACTGAAACCTTAGTTTTTTCCTGGTTGTTTGTGATTACTGATGCAGCTGTCATTTCTGAACCTGTACCAGCTGTTGTTGGGATACAAATTAAAGGCATGATTGGGTTTGTAACAGTTTTTGTTCCGCCGAAGAGGTAATCTCTTACTGAGCCTTCATTTGTCTGAAGCATGCAGATAGCTTTAGCTGTGTCGATTGGGCTTCCGCCGCCAACTGCTAATACTACGTCAGCTCCGCTTGCTTTTAAGATAGCAGCAGCTTCGTCAACAACTTCGATTGTTGGGTCTGGAATCATTTCATCGTATACAACATAGTCAAAATCTCCAGCTTTGAGACCTTCTTCGATGATTCCGCAGATACCAGCAGCTACGATACCTTTATCTGTAGCGATGAATGCTTTTGTATATCCCATTCCTCTGAGAACAGCGCCGATTTCTTTTACAACGCCTTCGCCAAATTTAACCTTTGCAGGCATTTTAAATTCAAAACTTCTCATGGTATTTTTTTCTCCTTTGAAATTTCAACTTTAGTACATCAGCCTGTACACAGAATGCACAGGCTGAGCACGAATTTAAATTAAAATTTAATTTTTACGATAATGTTTTAAGAGTCTGAAGACTAGCACTGTGCTTCGTATGCAGAAACAGCTTTTTCGAATTTTTCGAGACAGAGATCAACTTCTTCTTTCTTAATGTTAAGAGGCATGATGAATCTGAATCCGTTTCCGTTTACGCCGCAGCCTGTTGTGAGCATGTGTTCTTCTTCTCTGAGGTATTTAGCGATGAACTGGAGAGCAGCAGCATCTGGTTCAAATGTGCCAGGTTTGCAGAATTCAGCAGCTGTCATGAGAGCAATACCTCTGATATCAGCGATAACTGGATGTCTCTTCTGCATTTCTTTGAGCTGTGCCTGGAGATATTCACCCTGAACTTTGCAGTTTTCGATGAGGTTTTCTTCTTCGAGTAAATCGAGTACAGCAAGACCAGCAGCTGCGCAAACTGGGTTACCACCGAATGTTGTTCCGTGTGTACCTTTGTTCCATTTTTCCATGATTGCAGGTGTTGACCAGCAGCATGACATTGGGAGACCACCAGCGATAGCTTTACCTGTTGTCATGATATCAGGAACTACATCGTAGTGCTGTGAAGCCCACATTTTACCTGTTCTACCAAATCCTGACTGGATTTCGTCGAAGATTAAGAGGATGCCGTGTTTGTCACAGATTTCTCTTACGCCTTTTAAGAACTTAGGATGTGGAGCAACGTATCCGCCTTCACCCTGGATAGGTTCCATGATGATAGCAGCAACTTCCTGAGCTGGAGCTAAGAACTTAAGTAAGTTGTTGAGCATCCATAAGCAGTAATCAGCTCTGCCTTCGAGGTCTTCGTTAGCGATTGAGTCTGGGCAAAGGATTCTCTGTGGGAATGGTGTGAAGTATACGCCACCCATTAATGGTTCGTAAGCTTCTCTATAGTGTGAGTTTGAACCTGTGATAGCTGTTGTACCAACTGTTCTGCCGTGGAATGAACCCTGACATGCAATGATGAGAGGTCTGCCTGTTGCGCATCTAGCGAGCTTAATAGCTGAATCGTTAGCTTCTGCACCACCGTTTGAGAAGAAAAGGCTTGTTAATTTCTTTTCGCCTTCGCCAGGAGCTACAGCAGCAAGTCTCTTAGCTAATTCGAGAGTTGTTGGATAGTTAACGTGGTTGAATGAAGCGTGGATAAGTTTTCCAGCCTGATCCTGGATAGCTTTAACGATCTTTTCGTTTGTATGTCCAGCTACGTTTACAGCGATACCCTGGATCATGTCGAGGTATTCAACGCCATTAACGTCTGTGATATAAAGGCCATGACCTTCGCCTGCTACGAGGTGTGAGCTCTTAACGAATACTGGTGATAAATACTGTTGGTAATCTTCAAATTTCATTGTCATGATTACGTCCTCCTTGAATTTTTAAAAAAATATATAACAAATAATTAATTATATATAATTATTTATTGTCATATCTGCAGAGCCGGGGTTTCCGGCTCTGCGTTTTTATAGAATTAGGTCTTACTTATTAATTAAGAATTAGTAAGTAACTTTTGAACATGTCTTCCAGAGACCCATTCTTTCAGCTTCTCTTACGAGATCATCCTGGAATGCAGGATCTGCGATGCTGATAAGAAGTTCTGCTCTTTCCCACATTGATCTACCTTTGAGGCATACAGCGCCGTTTTCAGTTACGATGTAGTGAGGGCCTGTTCTTGGAACTGTACATGTAGCACCTTCCATAAGTCTTGGAACGATGAGAGATTCTTTTGTTCCATCTTTCTTTGTTAATGTTGATGGTGTGCAGAGGAATGACTGACCGCCGTTTGATTTGTAAGCACCGAGAACGAAGTCAACCTGTCCGCCGTTACCGCCGATATGCTGCCATTTAGCTGATTCTGAGTTAACCTGACCCTGGATGTCAACCTGTAAGATTGAGTTTACAGATACGAAGTTGTCCTGTGATCCGATAACGCCGATATCATTTACGTAATCTACTGGCATATCCTGTACGATTGGGTTGTCATCTAAGAAATCATAAAGATCCTGTGAACCCTGACAGAATGTATGTACCATCTGACCTTTATTTAAGTTCTTTTTCTTACCTGTTACGCAGCCCTGTTCATACATCTTGAGGTAAGCATCTACGAACATTTCTGAGTGAACACCGAGGTCCTGAACGCCAGCTTCAGCCAACTGTGAACCGATATAGTTTGGAAGTCCGCCTACGCCTAACTGCATTGTTGAACCGTCTCTGATCTTATCGATTACGTGTGATGCGATCTTCTTATCGATTTCGTCAGCTTCTTTAGCTTTGATCTGTGGCATATCGTATGGATTTTCCTGTTCTACGATCATGTCAACTTCTGAGATGTTGAGAGAAACTCCCCAGCCGTGAGCCTTAGGCTGTTTTGGGTTAACTTCTACGATGATTTTCTTTGCTCTGTTCTTTCCGCCGAGGAATCCCCAGTATTCAGCAACCTGAGGTCCGATGTTGAAGTTGCCCCATTTGTCCATAGGTCCAACCTGTAACATAGCAACGTCCATTCTTTCGATTGATTCAGCCCAGTATTTTGGGTTTTCTCTGAACTGTACAGGAACGTACCAGCAGCAGCCCTGTTTGTTGTAGGATCTGTCTCTAGCTGAGAACTGTGTGCTCAGATATTTGAAGTGTTCAGCCTTAGGGTCAGCTTCTAAGATTGCTGGTGGGAAAGGCCATGCCCAAATTGTTGTCATAATAAGAACGTCATGGAGTTCTTCTGTTCTCTTAGCAAGAGCTCTGTCTAAATCAACAACGAGACCGTTGAAAAGTCCGTAGTGAACTCTGTCGCCTGATTTGATAACTTTTACCGCTTCATCAGCAGTAGTAAGCTTTTTCTTGTACTCTTCCTGTACTGTGCTTAATTTATAAAAATTAGCCATTTTAACTACCTCTTAAACTTTATATTTTTGTTAATGTTAACTTTAATTAGAATTCGAATACTACAGCAACACCCATACCTGTACCAGCACAAGCAGAAGCGCAACCCCATTTTACGTTGCCTCTTCTCTTAGCTTCATAGATAAGAGTTGTGATCATTCTTGTTCCTGTTGCTCCTACTGGGTGACCAAGGGAGATACCTGAACCGTTAACGTTAACGATGTCTCTTGAGAGACCTAATTCTTTGATACAAGCGCAAGCCTGAGCAGCGAATGCTTCGTTTAATTCAACGAGGTCGAGGTCTTTAACTTCGATTCCAGCTCTCTTACAAGCTTCTGGAATAGCGAAGAGAGGTCCGATTCCCATGTAATCTGGGTCAACGCCTGCTACGAATACGCCGGCAACTCTACAAAGGATGTTAGCGCCAACTTCTTTAGCTTTTTCTTCTGACATAAGGATTACGCCTGAAGAAGCGTCGTTCATACCTGATGCGTTACCAGCTGTTACTGATCCGCCATCTTTGAAGGATGCTCTTAATTTAGCAAGACCTTCCATTGTTGTGTTAGCTTTTGGATATTCGTCTGTATCTACGCAGATAGGATCGCCTTTTCTCTGTTTGATGTAGATAGGAACGATTTCATCTTTAAATTTACCTTCAGCGATAGCAGCTGTAGCTCTCATCTGTGAATTGTAAGCTAAGTCGTCCTGCATTTCTCTTGTGATGCCATATCTTTCAGCTACGTTTTCAGCTGTCATACCCATTGATGGGCCAACGCCTGCTGCTGAAAGTGAATCCCACATTGAGTCTCTCATTTCTGAGTGACCGAATTTTTTACCAGCTCTCATGTCAAATACCATGAATGGAGCAGCTGTCATAGATTCTGTACCACCAGCTAATACGCAATCAGCTTCGCCAGCTTTGATCATGTAGTAACCAAACTGTACTGATGAAAGTGATGATGTGCAGTTTCTGTGGATTGTGATACCAGGAGCTGTTTCAACTGGGCAACCAGCTTTTACAGCACATACTCTACCGATGTTGTTTTCTTTGTATGTTCTCTGATAGTTTTCACCCCAGATAACTTCTTCGATCATGCCTTCGATTCCTTCAACGCCTGATCTTTCGAATAATGCTTTCATTACAGGTACTGTTAAGTCAACAGGTAATACTGATTTGAACTGACCGTTGATTGTACCGATAGCTGTTCTAGCTGCAGCTACTACTACTACATTTCGCATAATAATTTTTCCTCCTAATTACTTGCCCACGTATTGTGGTTTTCTTTTATCAACGAAGGCTCTCATTCCTTCTTTTTGATCTTGTGTTGCAAATAAGCTTGACCAAATATCAGCTTCGTTATCGATAGCTGCGGCCTGAGCTTTTCCATAGTTGATGGATTCTTTTGCTGCTTTTAAAGCTAATTTTGGTCTTGTAGCAAGTTTTTCAGCGAGCTTCATAGCTTCGTCGAAAAGTTCTTCCTTAGGAACAACTTTGCTTACGAGTCCTACTCTTAAAGCTTCATCCGCTTTTATCTGACCGCCCAGCATGATCATTTCCTTAGCCTTAGCTTCGCCGATCAGTCTTGGGAGTCTGATAGTTCCGCCTGCACCCGGCATGATGCCCAGTGTGATTTCAGGCAGTCCAACTTTTGCATCTTCTGATGCAATTCTGAAATCGCATGTTAATGCTAATTCCAGTCCGCCGCCGAGAGCGTATCCGCAGATCGCTGCGATTGTTGGGATACCGAGGTTTTCAAGCTTGTTGAAAGTTTCTGAGAAGAGGAACTTTCTTGCTTCTTCCGGTCCTAATTCTACCATCGCTACGATATCTGCACCGGCTGCAAAGTTACCGTCGCTTGTTACGATAAGAGCTCTAACTTCTTCATCAGCTTTGATGATCTCGAGCTTTTCATCGATAAGATCAACTACTTCTCTGCTTAAAGCATTGAATGCTTTTGGTCTGTTGATTTTAAGTACGCCAATAACGCCGACCTTTTCATACAGAACTAAATTTTCCATATTAAACCTCACAAATCAGCTTATTTTGCTGGATATTCGTAGAAACCTTTACCTGATTTTCTTCCGAATTCGCCCTTAGCATAGTGTTCAACGATTGCTGGGGATGGTTTGTCGGAGAGGTCGCCTGTCATTCTGTATTTCTGCATTAATACATCGTATTCGAGGTCGATTCCTGTCATGTCGAGGAGCTCGAGAGGTCCCATGCTGTGTCCAAGACCGTTCTTAACAGCATTGTCGATATCTTCTACAGATGCAATACCCTGGTCTAAGATGTAGCAAGCTTCTTTTGTGATAGCGCTGTAAATTCTGTTTACGATGAAGCCGTAGATTTCCTTGTTTACTACTGAAGGAACTTTTTTGATTGATTTTGTGAATTCAACCATAGCATCGATAACTTCAGGATTTACGTGAGGGCCTCTTACTACTTCAACGCACTTCATAACGAGTACTGGGTTGAAGAAGTGAAGGTTACATACGTTTTCTGGATGTTTAACAGCATCAGCAAATAATGATGCTACGATGTATGAGCTGTTTGAAGCATAGATTGTGTGATCTGGAGTAATAGCGTCAACCTGAGCTAAAACTTTTTTCTTTGTGTCGATTACGTCAGCAACAGCTTCGATAACAAGGTCAGCACCTGTGCAAACTACTTCTAAGTCGCTTGTGAATACTAATCTACCCTGAATTTCGTCAGCTTCTTCCTGAGTCATCTTGCCTTTTGATACTCTGCCAGCAAACCATTTGTCTGAGAAAGCCTGAGCTTTGTCAACTGTTGTCTGTCTTCTTGAGTAGCATGTTACGTCATAGCCACAGATAGCACACTGCATAGCGATCTGGTTACCCATAGTTCCGGCACCGACCATAGCGATTTTTTTGATTTCCATAGTAATCAAGTCCTTTCTGTATTTTATTTTTTATTAAACGATTCAAGGGCGAACAATGCCGCACCTAATGCTCCCACAGTCTGAGGGTGTGGAGCCACTGTTATATCGTATCCGATATGTTTTTCCATTGAGCGAACAACGCTTTCGTTCATTGCAACGCCGCCTGACATAACGACTATCGGAGAGATACCTATTCTGCGCGCAAGACCCGCAACACGGGATGTGATAGAGTTGTCTGCGCCTTTAGCAACGTCTTCTCTTGCTGTACCCTGAGCGAGCTGAGAAATAACCTCTGACTCAGCGAAAACTGTGCAAGTGTTGCTTATTTCAACTTCTTCAGTTGACTGCATTGACAGATCTGAGAGCTCGTCAAGAGAGCAATTCAGAATACGCGCCATAACTTCCAAGAATCTTCCCGTCCCGGCAGCACACTTCTCGTTCATCACGAAATTGTCAACATTTCCCTGAGCTGTCAGCTTAATGACTTTTGCATCCTGACCCCCAATATCAATGATGGTGCGGGCACCGGGTATCAGATGTGCAACTCCTTTTCCGTGACAGCTGATCTCTGTGATCTGCTTGTCTGCCTTGGTATGAGTAACTCTACCGTATCCTGTAGCAACTGTATAAACAATCTGGTCCTCTGTAATCCCCGCTTCTTCAAGAGCTTCGGCAATTACCATTTCAGGTCCGTTTGTTCCTGTTCCTAAGTTTCTTGCTTTTCTTGCTAATATATTTTTATTCTCATCAATTATAACTACTTTTGATGAAGATGAGCCTATATCTATTCCTAAGAAATACACGAGGGTCTCCCTTTCTTATGCAAGAGTTTCTGCAAATGCCTGGATTCTTGTCTTGTACTGTTCAACTGAATCCATCTTCTGTTCGATTTCCATGTAAAGAACAGGAATTCCAGCTGCTTCGAGTTCTTCCTTGAAGATTGGGTAATCATATTCTTCAGGGTCACAGAACTTCATAGCGCATACTACTACGCCGTCAGCGCCGTATTCTTTAACCATGTTGATGAGTTCTTTACCGTGTTCTTTGAATTCGTCAAGGAGGAGAGGATCTGCATACGCATCAACGATTCTGTAAGCCATTTTTTCGTATACTGTGCCTTCTTTTCTTCCTTCAACTCTGAACATTCTGCTCTGGTGTGAAAGGTCATCGCCAACGATGCAAACATCGTTTTCAACGAATGCGTCAAGGAGAGCAACAGGCTCAACCATGATACCTTCAACGATAACTTTAGCGCCTTTGAATTCTTCTGCAGGTGCAGCTTCGATAGCAGCGTTAAGAGCAGCTAATTTTTCTGTGTAAACTTTCTTATCCATAAACCAGCCAGCTTTGAGGACATAGTGTCTAGCTGTTGCGTTTAATGTCTTAGGCATTTTGCCAACGAGTTTTACGAATTTTCTGCATTCAGCTCTGTATGCTTCGTAAACTTCCCAAGCAGCTTCTAAATCAGCTTCTGTTACAGCTTTGCCAGCGATCTTTTCTAACTGTTCCTGAACGAGTTTGAATTCGTTTTCCATGTAAGGAACTGCAGCAGCGATCTTTCTGTTCTGTGGATAATACATAGCCATCATAGGCATACCTGTTACTGCAACTTTCCAGTCTTCGCAGATGCACTTAAGTGTATCACAGTAAGCAGCCATGATAACGCCGTCAAGGATCTTATATGTTCCGTCCATACCCATTTCAAAGTTAGCTTTGATGAGTGAGCAGCAGAAGCTCTGGAGGTATTTGTCAGCTAATTTGATTTCTACCTGTCCGCCCCACATACCTACTGGTAACATTCCTGCAGCGTAAACGATTTCTTCAGGAAGGTGATATGGGAACATACCGATAAGTTTTTTACCTGTTTCTTTCTTTAATGCTGCAACTGATTTTGCAGGATCTGCAGCAACCTGTTCAAACTCAGCAATGAGTGTTTTGATATCAGCCATTAGCCCTTTCTCCTTTCTTCTTTCTTGATTTCAAGTCTTTCTAAGAAGGCCTGGATTCTTGTGTTGTACTGTTCGCCGGAGAAAGCTCTTGGGTCAGTCTGGTCGCCGTCAAAGAGAACTGTAGCTACGCCAGTTTTTTCTTCGATCTGTCTCTGCTGTTCAAACTGTCTGAAATCGAGGAGCTTGCAGCTTCTGTTTGAATGGAATACGATACCGTCTAATGAATATTCTTCAACGATACGTGTGATTCTGTCAACGCCGTTCTGGAGGTTGCTGTTACAGTAAATAGCACTGTAAGCTTTAGCCATACCTTCGATATCTCCGTTATCATAGAGGATTGTCCATGAATCAGGATATGTAGATGTAACCATGTTGATACCGTTGTTCTTGAGGCCTTTGTATGTTGTTCCGAGATATGGCCAGCATGCGATACCGTCCCACATTACTCTGAACTTTTCTTCTTCGCCTGGTTTCCATGGGCCAAGACCAGCAGCAGCTTTTTCTTCTAATTCTTCCTTCCAACGTTTGAATACTTCGTAACCAGCTTTTGTACCTCTGTTTGTAACGATACCAGCCATGTAGTTGAAGAGATCGAAACCGTTTAATGGGGAAGGTTTAGCTTTTGCAACCATTGTTGCATCTTTCCACATCTGTGAAGTTTTGATTGACTGTTCCATAACAGCCTTGAATTTGTCGTGATCGAATTCTTTCTTTGTGATCTTTTCTAATTTTTTGATCGCTTCTTCGATCTGCGCTTTCATATATTTAGCAGCGTGATCCTGTACGTCATATTTGTGGTTGAATGGTAAGTCGAAAATGATGAGAGGAATGTTTAATTCCTTAGCAAGGTTTTCGTACCATTTTAATACTGTATGACAGATATTGCTGCAGCTGTAAATGAAATCCGGCATAGGAATATCCTGTGACTCTGATTTCTTTAAGTTTGCATAACCGAAATTAACTCTGGCATATGAACATAAGTCTACTGAGTAGCCTCTGCCTTCAGAATCGTCGATAAATTTCTGTGCTTCTTTTCTTGCTCCGATTGCTGCAGCCTGGTTTTCAGGATATACAACCTTGATATCCATTGTTGTTAATAATTCCTGTGGCGCGATTGATGTCGCCCAAGCTACTAATTCGCCATTTTCTTTTGCGTCTAAAGCACTTTGATAATGATCCGCCATAAGATCATTCAGCATCTGTTTAGACGAAAGCTTTTCCTTTTGTTCCAAAGATAATGCCCTCCTTCAATATTATCGTGTTAAGAGAAATACTCAAAGCATAACTAAATACCGTCAATAGGATGCTTTTTTTTTGATAATTTACCAATATATATGCATCTTTTCGCCGGCGTCAGTTATCTCCTAGTATATTTTCTATAGTTAGGTTAAGTATACTATGGTTCATGTTTGTTTTCAAGAGATATTTGTAATGTTTTTGTAATCCTTTACATTAAATTTTTATATGATCCGCGCAGTTTCCCTTTTTTTCTGCAACACCTTTATACAAAGTCCTGCTTATACCTCTTTTTCAAAGAAAAAACAAGAGGGTTTCCGTCGATTTCAACGCTGCCCCCCTGTATATCTCCCATTCTATCTTATCATTGTACCTATACCTTTGTGCGAGAAAAGCTCTATGAGTATAGAGTGAGGAACTCTTCCGTCAAGTATATGAGTCCTTCTTACCCCTCCTCTTATTGCCTGAACACAACAGTCTATTTTAGGTATCATTCCTCCGGATATAACACCCTCTTCCATCAGCACAGGCACGTCTTCGGGATGTATCACGCTGATAAGAGAAGAGTCATCTTTAGGGTCTCTTAAAACACCTTTTACATCCGTTAAAAGTATAAGCTTTTCCGCGTTCAGCGCCACAGCAAGTTTCGAAGCTGCAGTATCTGCATTTATATTGTAGCTGACTTCTGCATCCACCCCCTGAGCCACACTGGACACTACAGGGATGTAATGATTCTCTATAGCATTTTGTATAAGAGCAGGATCGATGGAGGTTATTTCTCCTACGAGGCCGTAATCGTTTCCGTTAGGAGCATCATACTTCTTCGCCTTGATCGTTCCCCCGTCCAGACCGCACAGTCCGATTGCGTTTCCGCCTTTTCTGTTGATATTGCCAACAAGATTTTTGTTTACTCTGCCGCAGAGCACCATCTGGACGATGTCCATAGTCTCTTCGTCGGTACATCTCAAACCGTCTACGAAACGACTTTCCTTGCCCGTCTTATCCAGCATCTCGTTGATATCAGGTCCTCCTCCGTGGACCAGCACCACTCTTATACCTACCAAAGAAAGCAGTATTATGTCGCTCATTACCGCATTTGCCAGTTCTTCATTTATCATGGCATTGCCGCCATATTTTATCACCACAGTTTTCCCGTTATATTTCTGAATATACGGCAGCGCTTCTATGAGTATCTGAGCCTGTTCTATATGTGAATATGCAGTCATTTTACTTCTCCTTCTCTTTAGGTACGATAATCTCCGTTGATCTTCACATAGTCATAAGTAAGATCACAGCCCCAGGCAGTAACTTCATACTCGCCTTCCTGCATGGTTATATCTATGGTTATTTCTTCTTCAGAGAGTACCTTTGATGCTTTTTCTTCGTCGAATTCCAGACCTTTTCCTCCGGTGCATACATCAATGCTTCCTGCCTTTGAAGAGAATCCCACGGTAACCTTTTCAGGATCAAAATCTTCTCCGGAATAGCCCATGGCACATAAAACTCTTCCCCAGTTCGCATCTTCTCCGAACATCGCTGTTTTTACCAGCGGCGATTTTATAACAGACATAGAGATCTTTTCAGCCTTTTCTTCGCTTTCAGCACCCTTTACTGTGCAGGTTATAAGCTTTGTAGCCCCCTCTCCATCCTTCGCGATCTTTACCGCAAGAGTTCTGCAGACAAACGCCAAAGCTTCCTTGAACACTGCATATGCTTCATTTTCTTCTGTTATCCTGTCATTGCCTGCCAAACCGTTTGCCAGCACTATACATGTGTCGTTTGTTGAGGTGTCACCGTCAACGCTTATTCTGTTAAAAGTAGTCCTCACACAATCCTTGAGCATAGGCGAAAGGATCTCCGGCGCTATATCCGCATCTGTTGTTATGAAGCAAAGCATAGTTCCCATATTCGGATGTATCATTCCGGAACCCTTGGCTATCCCTCCGATCGTAACAGTTTTGCCGCTCAATTCTATTTCAACGCATATCTGTTTATTTACAAGATCTGTTGTCATTATTGCATATGATGCATCTTCTCCCCCGTTTTCAGACAGCGCTTCTACAGCTTTAGGGATACCTTCAACTATGGCATTTATGTTGATCTCATGTCCTATAACACCGGTAGATGCCACCAGAACATTTTCTTTATCAAGGCCGAGAGTTTCAGCCGCCGCTTTACACATAGTCATAGCATGAGCATCTCCGTTAGGAGCACATGCATTTGCATTTCCGCTGTTGCATACTATAGCCTGAGCTTTACCATCTGCAATATTATTCATCGATAAATATACAGGAGATGCCTTCACTTTATTTGTAGTGAATGTT
>JAFQKJ010000138.1 GCA_017397005.1 Bacillota bacterium | reverse complement strand
TAATCCCTCCTTTGTCTAGCGATGTCTTACGAATAAGCGAGCCACCAGTCTTTCAAATTCGCTGTATATGTCATATTCTTCAAATTCGAAGAATGTATTGTTGAGGTCATAGTAGTATTTTGCGAGAACTTTTGGATCTTCTTTAAGAAGGTTTGTCCATATTCCTTCATTATATATGCCGTATTCTCTGGAAAGACATCTGAGTTCCGCGGTCTTGTCTGCTAAAATAAGCATTTTGATTTTTAAAGGAAGCTTTCTTACATCCTCCGGATCTTTTGCAGAAGCGGATACCAGGATATTTTTGATCCTTGTACCGAATTCTTTTTCTATATCATCGTAAGTTACGTCGGTATTATCGGTAATGTTTATAAGAGCGGCTGCAGCCATGAGGTCTCTGTCTCTGGGATCGATAGCCGCCATGATCGACACTGTTTCAGCTATTTCTACGATATAAGGTTTTTTTGAGATTTTGTGGGTTTTTCCATTATATGCTTTCGCAGAAAAAATTAAAGCATTTTCCACGATATTGTTGTTTTTATTCATATGAGCTCCTTTGATTTTGATGATCATAAGAAAATAATACGGTAAGATTTTTATCTTCCCTTATATTATACCCTAAAAAACAATGCTTGCATATTAAATGTAATAAAAAAAATACAAAGAAGTGAAAAGTATAAGTATGTTGTTTTACATAGAAATAAATAGATTGATTTTATTTCATAAAAATGGTATTATAAAAAACCGTATAGGAGAGAAAAATGTTAGAAAATCGTTATTTTTTTATCAAAATTGAGGAATAGAGGGCAAAATCGTTATTTTTTTGTCAATACCTCGAAAACAGACAGAAAATCGTTATTTTTTTAACAGTTTCCGAAAGCATGGAAGTTTAGACAAAAGAGAGAAAGGAGTTTTTTGCAATGAACAAAGAAAGCAAATGCAGCTGTGGCGGCGTTATAAGTGCAAATGACCCAAGATTTGAAGAACTTAAAGAGTACATCGACTCTTTAAAAGATTCAAAGGGGATCACAATGCCGGTTTTACAGGAAGCACAGAGAATTTTTGGATTTCTTCCTTTAGAGGTACAGAAATTCATCGCTAAGGAAATAGGTATCCCTGTTTCCGAAGTTTACGGTGTATCCACATTCTACAGCCAGTTTAACCTCACACCTAAAGGAAAGCATAAGATCGCTGTATGTCTTGGAACAGCATGTTATGTAAGAGGTGCTCAGGCGGTTTTAGATAAACTGGCAGAAGAACTTGATATAAATGTAGGAGATACAACACCTGACGGTTTGTTCACTCTTGAAGCAACACGTTGTCTCGGATGCTGCAGCTTAGCGCCTGTTATGATGATAGACGATGAAGTTTACGCAAAGCTTGACAATATAAGTGTTATTCCTGGAATTTTACAAAAATATTATGAACAGAGGTTACCAGAATGAGAACAATAAGTGAATTACAAGCAATAAAAGACGCGTTTACCGCGAAACGTCAGGACAGCAAAGAGATCAGAGTTATCATCGGTATGGGTACCTGCGGTATTTCAGCAGGAGCTACACCTGTATATGAAGCTCTCAGAGACGGCGCAAGAAAGATGGGTCTTGATAATGTAACAGTTTGTCCTACAGGCTGTATAGGTATGTGTACATACGAACCTATCGTAGAAGTAAAAGTTCCTGGCAAAGAAACAGTAACATATATACACGTTGACGCAGCGAAAGCTGAAAAGATCTTGAGATACCACCTCAGAGACGGTATCCCTGTATCAGAATACACAATAGGCGGTGACTGCGGAAGTCTGACAGAACTGGATTTCTATAAAAAACAGAATCGTGTTGCTATCAGAAACTGCGGTATCGTAAATCCTGAAGACATCACAGAATATATCTATAAAGACGGTTATTTTGCTCTCGCAAAAGCACTGCTCAACATGAAACCAAGCGAAGTTATCGATGAGATCAAAAAATCCGGTCTCAGAGGAAGAGGGGGCGGAGGATTCCCAACAGGAACAAAATGGGGATTTGCTGCAGCAAACGAAGCAGATCAGAAATATTTCATCTGTAATGCGGACGAAGGTGACCCTGGTGCTTTCATGGACAGATCTGTTCTGGAAGGCGACCCACATGCGGTGCTTGAAGCTATGGCTATCGCAGGCTATGCTATCGGCGCATCAAAAGGTTTCATATATGTAAGAGCAGAATATCCTGTAGCTGTAGAAAGACTTAATATCGCTATAGCACAGGCTAAAGAATACGGCCTCTTAGGCGACAATATCATGGGCACAGACTTCTGCTTTGATATAGAGATCAGACTGGGTGCAGGAGCATTCGTATGCGGTGAAGAAACAGCTCTTATCGCATCTATCGAAGGCTTCAGAGGCATGTCCAGAAACAAACCTCCATTCCCTGCAAATAAGGGTTTATGGGGCAAACCAACAATTATCAACAACGTAGAAACACTTGCTAACGTAGCTCAGATCATCCTTAAAGGCGCTGACTGGTTCACAAGTTTCGGTACAGCTAAATCACCGGGAACAAAAGTATTCGCTCTCGGCGGAAAGATCAACAACACAGGTCTCGTAGAAGTTCCTATGGGCATTACTCTCAGAGAGATCATTTATGAGATCGGCGACGGCTGTCCAAACGGCAAGAGATTTAAAGCGGTACAGACAGGCGGACCTTCCGGCGGATGTATCACAACAGAAAACCTTGACACACCTATCGACTTCGACAACCTGGTTGCTATAGGCTCAATGATGGGTTCCGGCGGTATGATCGTAATGGACGAAGACAACTGTATGGTAGACATCGCAAGATTCTTCCTTGACTTCACAGTTGATGAATCCTGCGGTAAATGTACACCATGCCGTGAAGGTACAAAGAGAATGCATGAGATCCTCGACAAGATCACAGGCGGTGAAGGAACAGAAGAAGACGTTGAAACACTTAAAGAACTGGCACAGAACATCAAGCTCACATCATTATGCGGACTTGGTCAGACTGCTCCAAACCCTGTACTTTCAACTATCAATCACTTTGAAAATGAGTACATAGCACACGTTAAAGAAAAGAGCTGTCCTGCAGGCGTATGTAAAGCCCTCATCAACTTCTCCATTACAGATGATTGTAAAGGCTGTACATTATGTCAGAGAAGCTGTCCTGTTCAGGCTATCAGCGGTTCACTTAAGAAGAAGCATGTTATCGATCAGGATACATGTCTCAAGTGCGGTATTTGTATGAATGTATGTAAGTTCAATGCTATCGTGAAAGAGTAAGGGGGTAAGTCATGGATAAGGTAAATATCACTATTAATGGTATAGCATTAAAGGTTCCGGCAGACTATACCGTGTTGATGGCGGCAAGAGAAGCAGGCATTGATATCCCTACTCTTTGCTTCCTTAAAGATATAAATGAAGCTGCTGCCTGCAGAGTATGCGTGGTGGAAGCTGATATAAACGGCGTTCCTATGAGAAATCTTCCTGCATCCTGCGTACTTAAGGTTGCAGAAGGAATGAACGTAAGAACAAATACAGAAAGAGTAAGAAAAGCTGTAAAAATGAATGTTGAGCTCATCCTCGCAAACCACAACAGAGAATGTCTCACATGTAAGAGAAACCAGACCTGTGAATTACAGAAACTCTGTGATGAACTTGGTCTTCAGAAAGAAAGATTTGACGGAGAAAAGAGACCTGCTCATATAGATGAGTTCTCTCCATCCATCGTAAGAGATTCCAGCAAATGTATCCTCTGCGGAAGATGCGTAAGCACCTGCAGAAAGGTACAGGGCATCGGCGTACTGGATTTCACAAACAGAGGCTTCAGAACAGAAGTTGCTCCTGCTTTTGACTACAGTATGAGAGACGTTGAATGTATCTACTGCGGTCAGTGCGTACAGGCTTGTCCTGTTGCTGCCCTTAGAGAAAAAGACCATATCCAGCAGGTATGGGATGCTATCGACGATCCTGAAAAGATCGTAGTTGTTCAGACAGCTCCTGCTGTAAGAGTAGGTCTTGGTGAAGAATTTGGTCTTCCTGTAGGAACTCCTGTTACAGGAAGAATGGTAACAGCTCTTAAGAGACTGGGATTTGATAAAGTATTCGATACAAACTTCAGTGCTGACGTTACTATTATGGAAGAAGGCACAGAATTCCTTGGCAGAGTGAAGAACGGAGGAAAACTCCCAATGATCACAAGCTGCTCACCGGGATGGATCAGATACTGCGAAATGAATTATCCTGAATTCATTCCAAACCTTTCATCATGTAAATCACCTCAGCAGATGTTCGGCGCACTTGTTAAGAGCTACTATGCTAAGAAGATGAATATCTCAAACAGAAACATCGTATGCGTATCCATCATGCCTTGCACAGCTAAGAAAGCAGAGTGTGAAAGACCTGAAATGGAAGTTGACGGTGTAAGAGACGTGGATTACGTTCTCACAACAAGAGAACTTGCTGCAATGATCAAGCAGGCAAGACTTAGATTCGACATGCTTCCGGAAGGTGAATGCGACTCCATCATGGGCGAAGGAACAGGTGCTGCTGTTATCTTCGGCGCTACCGGCGGTGTAATGGAAGCTGCTCTCAGAACAGTGGCTGATATCCTTTGGGAAAAAGATCTTGAAGAGATAGAATACACTGAACTCAGAGGTCTCGAAGGGGTAAAATATGCTGAAGTAAATCTGCCTATCGCAGGTGAACTTACAACAGTTAAGGTGGCTGTTGCTCACGGTACAGGAAATGCTGCGAAGCTTCTTGACGCGGTAAAAGCAGGAGAATTAGATGTTCACTTCATCGAAGTAATGGCTTGCCCTGGCGGATGCGTTCACGGCGGAGGTCAGCCTTATGTTTCAGCTAAGAAGAGAATGAGACTCAACCCTAGAATAAACAGAGCGAACGGTCTCTATGACGAAGATATGAGACTTCCACAGAGAAAATCTCATAAGAACAGCGAAGTTGCTGCTCTTTACAAAGAGTATCTTGGAGAACCTAACGGACATCTTGCTCATGAGCTTCTTCATACTCACTATGAACCAAAGGATTCATACAAAATAAAATAGTTATTAATGTCTTAGGATGTTAAGATTGAAATGAGTGTCAGGGCAGTCTTTGGACTGTCCTGAAACCGTTTTTGGAGAAAGCAGAGCGAAATCAGAAAACCTCTAATATTTTTATAGCCAAAGGAATATCCTTAAATAGAAAGCTCTATCAAGGAGGAAGTTTATGAGAAAATTTTTACCTTTGGTCATAAGCATAGGAGGAACTTTAGCGGTGGGAGGACTTGCGGCCTGGCTCACCCGGGATTCCTACGGCATATATTCCATACTGGAAAAACCGGCATTGTCACCGCCGGCAGCTCTGTTTCCGATAGTCTGGGGAGTGCTGTATGTGCTGATGGGGATATCTGTTTATTTGATATATCGCTCGGACTGCAGAAATAAAGACAGCCTCATAGAGCTGTATATAATACAGCTGGCAGTAAATTTCGTATGGCCACTGATATTTTTTAACTGGCAGATGTTCTTCGCGGCCTTCGTATGGCTGGTGCTTTTGTGGGTACTGATAATATTGATGGCGGTCCTGTTTTACAGATGCGACAAGAGAGCTGCATATCTTTTGATACCTTATATCCTATGGGTGACCTTTGCGGGATATCTTAATTATATGGTTTATCTTCTTAATTGAAATCTCAAGGCTGACGCAAGTCGGCCTTTTGATTTTGCAAAGAAAATTTTAAGAAAATCTTTATAGGGCTTTTA
The DNA here is from genome assembly GCA_017397005.1 of Bacillota bacterium. GTDB lineage: Bacteria > Bacillota > Clostridia > Peptostreptococcales > Anaerovoracaceae > RGIG1899. The sequence goes on along the minus strand of JAFQKJ010000138.1, from coordinate 2,385 downwards.
ATAAAAAAATTGTCGAATTACGATATAATTAAGATAGATTGCTGTGTTTTACATGGCATATATTTTTTGGGACAGGAATCGATAGACTATGGATAAGAAAAAGAGAAAACGGGGAGACCGAAGAGACGGAGTATGGCTGAAGGATCTTGACGGCATGCACCTTATAATGCCGCATCTCATGCCTAAGCGTACAGAATCCGAAGTATATCTTCAGGAACAGATAGACGTGACGGAACTTCTTAAATATATAGAAAAAAAGAATAGTGAAAACAAAGAGTATAAAATGACTCCTTTTCATGTTATTGTTGCGGCAGTAGCAAAAACTATATATTTCAGACCGTGTTTAAATCGTTTTATAGCAGGAAGGAGAGTATACCAGAGAGATAAAATAACTCTTTCGTTTGTGGTGAAACGCACCTTTGAAGATCATGCCGAAGAAATGCTTCTTATAATGAAAGCTGAACCGGACAGCACGATTTTTGATATAAGCAAAAAGATCGTAGGAGAAGCGGGGAAACTCAGGAAAGAAGCTTCCACGGATATCAACGATATCATGAACTTTGTGGGGAAAATGCCTAGACCTCTCACGATGCTTTTCTTTGGTCTGGTAAGGATAGTGGATTTCTACGGCCTTATGCCGAAGGTGATCACTTCAGGAGATCCTAACTTTACCACAGTTCTGCTTTCTAATTTGGGAAGCATAAAATGTGATGCGCCGTATCATCACCTTAACAATTACGGTACAAACTCCATAATGATAACTGTGGGAGAGATACATAAGGCTCCTGTTGTCAATTCAGAAGGAGAAATAGAAATAAGAGATGTTGTTAATTTAGGATGTACTGTTGATGAAAGGATAGCTGATGGATTCTATTTTGCCAGATCCATAAGATTCATCAAACATCTGGTAGCAAGACCTGAAATTTTGGAACAGGCAATAAAAACGGAGGTAGACTATGAATTCTAATACACCTAAGGCGCCTTGGCTGTCATCATACGAAAACGTTCCTCATCATTTGGATTACCCGGACATATCTATGTTCGAACTTATAGAAAGAAATGCAGTTCAGGGCTGCTATCTTCATGAAAAAGCCTATGATTTCATGGGCAAAAATATCACATACCTGGAATTTATAGAAGATGTAAATATCTGTGCAAAAGCACTCAAGGCAATAGGGATAAAAAAAGACGATGTTGTTACTATATGCATGCCCAACACACCTCAGGCAGTAACGATGTTCTATGCTTTGAATGTGGTAGGGGCTGTATCAAACATGGTCCATCCTCTTTCTGCAGAAGGAGAGATAGAAAACTACATAAACGGTTCGGGAAGCGTTGCGGTACTGACCATGGACATGTTCTACGGGAAGTTCGATGCCATAAAGGAAAACATACCTCAGGTAAAGACCATCATATGTGCATCGATAAAGGAAGCTTTGCCTAGAGTTAAGAAACAGGTATTCAAGATCACAAAGGGAAGAAAGATCGCCAAGATCCCTAAGAGAGCGGGACTTATAAGGTACTCTGACTTCATGGAGAAGGGAAGAGAATACAAGGGCGAATACAGATATAATAAAAAAGGTGATGAAGTGGCTGTTATACTCTACAGCGGAGGAACTACAGGCACAACTAAAGGTATCTTGCTGACAAATATGAACTTCAACGCTTTGGCAATGCAGACTGCGGCTGCAGGAGACTGCATCATCCCGGGGCATATCATGCTTTCCATAATGCCTATATTCCACGGATTCGGACTGGGTGTAACTATCCATACAGGGCTTGCCAACGGCTGCACCTGTGTGCTTGTGCCTCAGTTCAGTGTAGATACATATGCTGATATACTTAAAAAGTACAGACCTAACTATATAGCGGGAGTGCCTACTCTTTTCGAAGCTCTCCTAAGAAGCAAGAAGATGAAAGATCTGGATCTTTCCTGTCTTGAAGGAGTGTTCTCAGGAGGGGACTCTCTTTCTGCTGAACTCAAAAAGAAAGTAGACGCATTCCTCAAAGATCATAATGCTGACGTTCAGATAAGAGAAGGATTTGGAACTACAGAATGCGTTACAGCCAGCTGTCTTACACCGAAGAATTTCTATAAAGAAGGCAGTATAGGTATACCGTTCCCTGATACTTACTATAAGATAGTGGAACCGGGAACAGACGAAGAAGTCCCTTACGGACAGGACGGAGAGATCTGCATAAGTGGCCCTACTGTAATGAAAGGGTATATGAACAATCCTGAGGAAACTGCGGATACTCTAAGGACACATTCTGATGGAAGAGTCTGGGTGCATACCGGAGACCTTGGAATGATGGACGAAGAAGGTTTCGTATATTACAAGCAGAGGATAAAGAGGATGATCATTTCTTCCGGTTATTCTATCT
>JAFQKJ010000137.1 GCA_017397005.1 Bacillota bacterium | reverse complement strand
ATATCATCCATGGTGAGAGGATGAGGAATTCAATAAAAACTGTAAGAACAGCCATTATGGTTCTGAATGTTTTCATATATCAATGCCTTTCTGATAAAAGAATTTTTAATAAAATTTGTGAGAATCATTTTATCATATTTTCTATCAAAGTAGCAAGGATTACACATAAAGAATGCCGCCTTTAGAGGCGGCAAAAGTGTTAAATATAAGGATTCACAAAAGGCACTCCTAAAAACTTTGCAGTTGAGACGGAAAAATTAGAAGCGATAAGTTCAATGTTGTCTTTGATCCACTGAGCATCAAAGTAGTTGTCGTGGTATGCAACTTCGATAAGTATAGAAGGGGCTTTTGTACGCCTGAGTTCTGCAAGAGAAGTAGTGGGAACTGTGTTTACTAAATTTGGGTCAGGATATATCAAAGCGAGGTTTTCGGCAAAAATATCCGCGGCTCTTTGGCTTTCGGGACTGTATGTATAGTAGTATACATCAGGCCCCTGAAGGGTTCCTGATAAATATTCCGGTGCGGCATTTGAATGAAGCGCTAGATGGAAATCGTAATTCCCGGCATTTGACTCGGCTATAGCCTGACTGAGGCTTGCATTCGGATTATTTCTTACGACCGTTATACCGCTGGCTATAAGGTAAGGTATCATAGCATCAGCGATAAGGTTCATATAGTATTCTTCGTTGCCGCCGTTAACATATGGATTGAACTCCTGTACAGAAGGGCTTAAATAAATAGAGGGCATAGTTTTCTCCTTTTCCTCAAACTATATTTTTTTACAGTATTTATTTTATGAATAAAAGTAATAATTGTTACGCTGATGGTTTTACAAAGCACTTATATTTTGATAGAATAAATATAATATTATATGGAAGGAGGGGTTTATCATGGCCCTTACAGGAAAAGCATTGATCGCGCAGGGTGGAGGCCCTACAGCAGTTATAAATCAGACACTCGTAGGAGTTGTTCTCGAAGCAAGAAAATATCAGAATATCACAAAAGTTTACGGCGCAGTAAACGGAGTTCAAGGAATAGTAAATGAAAACTTTCTGGATCTTACTCAGGAAACAACTCATAATCTGGAACAGGTAGCTCTTTGTCCATCATCAGCATTATGCTCAACAAGAGTTAAGCCTGATGAAGAATTCTGCAAGAAGATCTTCAAAGTCCTTGCTATTCATGACATCAGATATTTCTTCTATGTTTGAGGAAACGATTCTGCAGATACAGTAAGGATCGTTAGTGAAGAAGCTAAGAAAGCAAACTATGAAATGGTATGCGTACATATTCCAAAAACTATAGACAATGACCTCAGAAACAACGACCATACACCTGGTTTCGGTTCAGCTGCAAGATTCGTTGTTCAGGCATTCAAAGGTGTAAATCTTGACGTAAGATCACTTCCTGGCATCTACATCGGTGTAGTTATGGGAAGAGATGCAGGTTTCTTAACAGCTGCTTCAGGACTTGCAAGAGATTATGACGATGACGGTCCACACCTCATCTATGTTCCTGAAAAACCATTCAGCAGAGATAAGTTCGTTGCTGACGTTAAAAGAGTTTATGAAAAATACGGAAGATGTATCGTTGCAGTTTCAGAAGGTATCAGAACTGAAACAGGAGAACTCTTTGTTGCATCATTAAAGAAAGATCTGGAAGTTGACCCTCATGGAAACGTTTCTTTATCAGGAACAGCTGCATTAGGCGAAGCTCTCGTGGCAGAACTTAAGAAAGAACTCAGCGGAAGGATAAGATGCGATACATTCGGATACCTCCAGAGATCATTCTTCGAATGTGTGTCAGACGTAGACAGAAATGAAGCAAGAGAAGTTGGTGAAAGAGCAGTTCAGTTTGCTGTTTGGGGTGAAAAGGACGGTTCAGTAGGTATCAGAAGAACAGGCAACTATTCAGTTGACTACGTTCTCAATGAACTTAAAGACGTTGCAAGGATCACAAGAAGCATGCCGGACGAATTCATCAGCAAAGACGGAAATGACATCACAAATGATTTCGTTATGTACTGCAGACCGCTTCTGGGCTCTGGAATGAGAACAGCTGCTAGACTCAGAGCTCCAAAAGTTCCTAAGCTTTTAGATAAATAAGGGTAGATATTATGGATATGGAAAAAATTCAGCAGTTGAAGGAAATAATCGACAGCAGTGAGAAGATAGTGTTCTTTGGAGGAGCGGGAGTTTCCACAGAAAGCGGCATTCCTGATTTCCGTTCAGAAACAGGGCTTTACAATGCTCAGAAACAGTACGGAAGATCTCCTGAAGAAATGCTCAGCAATTCATTCTTTACTCACTACACAGAAACATTCTTCGACTATTACAAAAAGAACCTGATTTATACTGATGCACTGCCAAACAAAGCACATCTTGCTCTGGCAAAACTGGAAGAAATGGGCAAGCTTACAGGTGTTGTTACACAGAATATAGACGGTCTTCACCAGCTTGCAGGAAACAAAAAGGTGTTTGAACTTCACGGTTCTGTACTCAGAAACATCTGTATGAGATGTGCCGCAAAATACAGCCTTGATGACATCATGGAAATGCCTGGTATTCCAAGATGCGAATGCGGCGGGATCATAAAACCTGACGTAGTCCTCTACGAAGAAATGCTGGATGATAATGTGGTTTCAGGCGCTATCAACGCTATAAGACAGGCTGATACTATGATAGTGGGGGGAACATCCCTTGTGGTTTACCCTGCAGCAGGACTTATCAGATATTTTAAAGGCAAAAACCTTATCCTCATAAATAAATCACAGACTTCATATGACAGTCAGGCTTCTCTGGTGATCAATGACTCTATTGGAGAAGTTCTTGGAGCTTGTGTATTATAGAGTTAAAGGAATCATGCCGGATATGCAGGGAAATATATATCTTTTGCAGAGGATATTGACCTGGATCATGTCAAAGAATATATTAAGGACGGATATTATCCGTCCTTTTTTATTTGAATAGAATATCCCGACTTTTGAGCCGGGATAAAATCAATCTTCGATATAATTGATAAGTTCGCCGATGCCTTCGATCCTGCAGAGTACTTTGTCGCCGGCATTCAGGAATTTCGGCGGTTTGAATCCCATGCCTACTCCTTTAGGCGTACCTGTAAGTATGATGTCTCCAGGAAAGAGTTCGTAGCCTTTTGAAAGTTCGTGGATTATTTCAGCAACACCCCAGATCATGTCTGCAGTATTGCCGTTTTGTCTTAGTTCATCGTTTACATATGACTGGATGCCTAAAACCTGAGGATCCGGGATCTCGTCTTTATGAACGATATATGGCCCTACAGGGCAGTGAGTAACCAGACTTTTGCCCATAAACCAGTTTACGTGTCTGTTCTGAACGTCTCTGGCAGAAATGTCATTTCCTATGGTGTATCCGAAAACATGGTCTAAAGCATCTTCAACGGAAATATTGATCCCTCTTTTACCTATGACAACTCCCAGTTCGACCTCGTAGTCGATCTTTTCGGTGATCTCAGGATGTCTGAGGATAGTTCCCATATGATGATTGCAGGGATAAGCTGCTTTTGTAAAGTAGATAGGGTAGTCCGGAGCCTGATCCTTCGGTCCGCCGGTTATGCCGCCGATCTCTTTTACATGTTCAAGGTAATTTTTGCCAAGACACACGATATTTCTTCTTGGATACGGGATAGGAGCAAGGAATGCTGCTTCGGTAAGCGGTATTTCAAGCTCACTTCCCGCTGCAGTCAATTCTTCTTCCAGTTCAGGGATTATTTCATCGAAGTTTTCTATAAGAGTCTGCATATCAGGAACAGATCTTGTTTTGATAGGTATAAAAGTATCATTTTCTGAATTTATGACACATACTGTTTCTTTTTCGTTATAACTTAGTGTTGCAAATTTCATAATATTATCTTCCTTTCGACGACCATTCTAACATATTTTTACTCGGAGAAAACATTTTGACAGAAATTATTTTAAAACTATTTATTTTAATAACACTGATGTATTTAAGTGCAGTTGATATGAAAACCATGACGGTCCCCGGCTGGGGTATAGGACTTATTTATATGCTTGGAATATTACTTTTTTTGTACGGAAAAGAAAACATTAATTTTTATTTAAAAGGCTGGATAGTTTTGCTGATTTCTTCATTTGCTATTGCCTTGCTGACGAAGGGCCTGGGAGGGGGAGATGTAAAGCTTTTTTCCGCGCTTGGAGCAAGTTTTGGTGTCTGTGAGGCATTGAAAATACTGGCTTTAGCTTTCGTTTTATCGGGGATTTTCATATGTATGATCCTGACCCTGCCTATAAAATCGAAGAAATTTTCAGCTCTTAAATCTAAAAAAGAAATACCCTTTGTACCTTTCATAACCCTTTCTGCCTTCTTGATTTTTACGGAAAATCTATTATACTGTTTATAGTTTTAAATGTTTACAGGGAAAGGAGAAATTATGCTTAAAGTAAGGCACTTGATAGAGCCAACGGATTTTACCATAAAAGAACTTGAAGACCTTTTCTCATTAGCAGATTTAATAATAAAAAATCCTAAAAAATATTCACGTATATGTGACGGAAAGATACTGGTCACCCTGTTTTATGAGCCAAGTACAAGGACACGTTTCAGTTTTGAAGCGGCTATGATGAGACTTGGCGGAAATATTCTCGGTTTTTCTGACCCGAATTCCAGCTCTACTGCAAAAGGTGAAAACATCCTTGATACTATCAGGATAGTAAGCGGATATGCAGATATCGCGGTCATGAGACATCCTATAGAAGGCGGTCCTAAAGCCGCATCTCTTTATTCAAAAATACCTGTTATAAATGCAGGTGACGGAGGTCATCAGCATCCTACACAAACTTTGACAGACCTTTATACCATAAGATCTAAATTCGGAAGGCTTGACAATTTAAAGATAGGTATATGCGGAGATCTTAAATACGGACGTACAACGCATTCGCTGGTAAAAGCTATGTCCAGGTATGAAAACAATTCTTTTGTGTTTATATCACCTGAAGAATTGAAGATGCCTAAGTATATATGCGACGGACTGGACAGGCAGAGGGAAGGGCAGTATAAAGAATACAGAACTATAGAAGAGGCTATAGGAGAAGTTGATATTTTATACATGACACGTGTTCAGAGAGAACGATTTGCTGACCTTGACGAATATGAAAGAGTGAAGGATTCATGCATACTCACTGTTGACAAAATGAAGCTTGCACCTGAGCATATGATCGTGCTTCATCCGCTGCCTAGAGTCAACGAGATCCATCCTGATGTGGATGAAGATAAGAGAGCCTGCTATTTTGAACAAGCAGAAAACGGCATGTACGTAAGAATGTCACTTCTCATGCATTTGCTGGATCTTACAGGAGATTTCTATAACGGAAAAGTTTTTGCTGTAAATGATCATATGACATCTGTCATAGAAATGGATACCTGCAAAAATCCAAAATGCATAACTAATCACGAACCGGCTTTAAGACAGAGATTCAACTCTTTCGGGGACGGTACTAAAGTATGCGATTACTGCGGAGCAGTGCTTTAAAAATATTGTGCAGACAACAAATAGATGATATAATTGTTAAAATATAACATGCCGTACTCGGAGGTATATTAATGGAACCAAAATATAAACGAATATTATTAAAGATAAGCGGAGAAGCTCTCGCAGGATCCAACAAATTCGGACTTGATGAAGAAATGCTCAATATGGTTGCTACACAGGTAAAGAGTGTTCTTGATCTTGGAGTTCAGGTATCGGTAGTAGTAGGCGGAGGCAACTTCTGGAGAGGCAGAACAAGCAATTCAATGGACAGAGCTACAGCTGACTATATGGGTATGCTGGCAACTGTTATAAATTCTCTTGCACTTCAGGATGCTTTTGAAAGAAACGGCATTCCTACAAGAGTTCAGACTGCTATAGAAATGAGAGAGATAGCAGAACCGTACATAAGAAGAAAAGCTATGAGCCATCTCAGAAAAGATATAGTTGTTATCTTTGGGGCAGGAACAGGAAATCCTTTCTTCTCAACAGATACCACTGCAGCACTCAGAGCTGCGGAGATCGAAGCTGAAGTTATACTTTTGGCTAAGAAAGTCGATGCTGTATATGATGACGATCCTGAAAAGAATCCAAATGCTAAGAAGTTCGACACACTGACACATAGAGATCTTCTGGACAAGGGCCTTGGAGTAATGGATTCAACAGCAGCTTCACTTTGTATGGAAAACAATATTCCTATCCATGTATTTGGTTTAAATGAAGAAAACGGTGTTCTCCGTGCAGTTTACGGAGAAGAGATAGGTACTTTTATCAAATAAACACTTAAGGCACGTATGCTTTGTAAATGAAAGGAGAACAATTATGGCAAATCGTTTTGAACAGCACGAAGTAATGATCGAAAAGATCGAAAAATCAATTAAGTTTTTAAAGGATGACTTAAATACACTTAGAGCAGGCAGAGCTAATCCTGCTATCCTTGACAGGGTAATGGTAGAATATTACGGAACACCTACACCATTAAAGAACCTTTCAAATATTTCAGTTCCTGAACCAAGACTTCTTCTTATCACACCATTCGATCCAAAGAGCATTGGTGATATCGAAAAAGCTATAAACATTGCAAACATTGGTATCAATCCATCTAACGATGGTAAAGTTATCAGACTTGCTATCCCTCAGGTAACAGAAGAAAGAAGAAAAGAGCTCACAAAGACAGCTAAAAAAATGGGCGAAGAAGCTAAGGTTGCTGTTAGAAATTTAAGAAGAGACATCAACGATGAACTTAAAAAGATGGAAAAAGCAAGTGAGATCACTGAAGACGATTTAAAAGGAGCTCTCGACGAAGCTCAGAAGATCGTAGATGAATCCATCAAAAAGATCGACGGCATTATTGCTGACAAAGAAAAGGAAATCATGGAGGTTTAATATTGGACCGCATTCCTGATTTAACAGGGTATCTTCAGGAGGATGCCGAAAATATTTTAAAAGAAGCCGGAGTGGAATATGTTATTTCAGAGACATCTTCTCCAAGAAATGACGTTGAAGGCGAAGAGAAGAGAGTAGTGCGTCAGGTAGTGAAAAACGAGGTTGTCAATATTACCTTATGCAGATATTAATTGATCAACGGGACAGCTCTATCAGATCATGACAGGGCCGTCCTTTTTCTCATAATTTGAAGGAGAATGAATAATGAGCTGCTCATTTGACATAGATTATAGTAAACTTCCTTCACATATTGCTGTTATTATGGACGGCAACGGAAGGTGGGCAACAAAAAAGGGAGTACCTAAGCTTTCAGGGCATAAAGCCGGTATGGAAGCTCTTAAAAAAATAGTAAGAAAATCAGGAGAGATCGGAGTTGAATACCTCACGGTATATGCTTTCTCAACTGAGAACTGGAAACGTTCCACTGAAGAAGTGGGGGGGATATTCCAGATACTTGTTTACTATATGGAAAGAGAACTTAAAGAGATCCACAAGCAGAATGTAAAAGTCAATATACTTGGGGATTATTCCGCTATACCTAAGAAAGCTGAAAATGCTGTAAGCGAAGCTCTTGAACTTACAAAGGATAATACCGGGCTTAAATTCAATATTGCGTTGAATTACGGAGGCCGCGACGAAATATGCAGAGCTGTCAAAGCATTAGCAAGGGATGTAAATGACGGTGTAATAAATCCGGAGGACGTTACAGAGGAAATGATAGCATCAAAACTGTATACAGGAGGTATGCCTGATCCTGACCTTATAATAAGGACCAGCGGAGAACTAAGACTCAGTAATTTCCTTTTGTGGCAGTCCGCATACAGTGAGTTTTATTTCACTGAAGTTCTTTGGCCTGATTTTGATGAAGATGAGTATCTTAAGGCTATTGAGAGCTTTCAGCACAGAAAAAGAAATTTTGGGGGAAGATGACCGATGAAAACAAGAATAATATCAGGACTGATAATGGCGCCTCTTCTGATAGTGATCTTTATCGGAGGGCCGCTGCTTAAAGCATTGGTTTTAGTAATAAGTGTTTTAGCTGTTATTGAATTTTTCAATGTTCATAAGAAGGATGATGTATACGCAAGTATACCTATAGCGGTGGGATCTGCTGTGGTGCTGTATGCCATGAGTTTTCTTGGCGTTGATCCGAAGTTTTATATCCTTTGGCTCATAGCCAGCGTATTTGCTTGTCTGCTATATATGTTCAATATAGATAAGAGGCTTACAGAAGATGCTACACTTACGATCACAGGTATAATTTATGTTATATTCTTTGCTTTCCATATAGCATGGATAACTGATCTTGAAGGTTATGAAGTATTCGTATGGATGGTATTGATAACTGCATTTATAACTGATATAGCAGCATATTTTTCTGGGTACTTTTTCGGGAAATATCATTTCTTCGGTCAAGATAAACTCTGTCCTAAAATAAGCCCTAAAAAGACAAGAGAAGGGGCTGTTGGCGGTGTATTCTGGTGTGCGCTGTTTTCAGCAGGATTTGGACTGCTGTTTACAGACGGACTTTGGTATCACTGTCTGTTTATGGGTATCATAGGAAGTATTGCCGCACAGTTCGGAGATCTCAGTGCGTCTATTTTCAAGAGAAAGATAGATGTAAAAGACTATGGTCATTTGATCCCGGGACACGGAGGAGTAATGGACAGGATAGACAGCATACTGTTTACTGCACCGGTTGTGTTCTGGTATTTACAGGTTTTTGTTGTTAAATAAAGTTTAACCTGCGTGATGAACGCTTGGAGAATATATGAGTAAAATCAAGAAAATTGCTGTGCTTGGATCTACCGGCTCCATCGGTACTCAGGCATTGGATATTATAAGAAATAACAGAGATAAATATGAAGTGACAGTTCTTTCCTGTGCTTCCAGTATCGAGCTTTTAAAAGAACAAATCGAAGAATTTAAACCGGAAGCAGTTGTGACAAAATACGAGAAAGATGCCCTTGAACTTTCAAGACTCTATAAAGGCACTGAATTCTCCTGGGGCGAACAAGGACTTATAGAGGGGGTAAAACTGTCATCAAATGATCTTGTGCTTAATTCTCTCGTGGGGATGCAGGGTCTGGTGCCTACATATGAAGCTATAAAAGCCAAAAAAGATATAGCTCTTGCAAACAAAGAAACTCTTGTTGCGGGAGGAAACATAGTTATGAGCACTGCGGCTGAAATGGGAGTGTCTATACTTCCTGTTGACAGCGAGCACAGCGCTGTTTTTCAGTCCTTACAGGGTAATGAACATAATAAGATAAAAAGGGTCATCCTGACAGCTTCGGGAGGCCCATTCAGAGGATATACTGAGGAAATGCTGAAAAATGTTACAGTGCAGGACGCTTTGAAGCATCCTAACTGGAGCATGGGAAGTAAAATAACCATTGACTCGGCTACAATGATAAACAAAGGGCTGGAAGTTATAGAGGCCCATCATCTTTTCGGTATGCCGGGAGATAAAATAGATGTGGTAGTTCATCCGCAGAGTATAATACATTCTATGGTGGAATATGAAGACAGAGCTGTTATGGCGCAGCTGGGACTTCCGGATATGAGAGTTCCTATCGCCTATGCTTTCTCTTATCCTGAAAGGCTTGAACTTAAAGAAGAAAGCCTTGATCTTACAAAACTCGGAAGTCTCACCTTTGAAAAACCGGACCTTAATGTTTTCAAAGGGCTCCGACTGGCCTATGAAGCATTGGCTGCCGGAGGCGGAGCTGCCTGCGCCTACAATGGAGCAAACGAGGAACTTGTAGCGATGTTTTTGAATGGAAAGATAGGATTTACAGATATTCCGAATAATGTTGAAAGAATAATGGAAGAATATGTTTCTGTATCCATAAAAAATATAGATGATATCCTGGGTCTTGATGCGGAGATCCGAAGAAAGGTAAAAAGCATATGCTGAAAACGATATTGATCGTTGTTATATTATTTGAGATCCTTATTATCGGTCATGAATTCGGTCATTATATAACTGCGAAGCGAGTGGGTATAAGGGTCAATGAATTTTCTATAGGCATGGGCCCGGCTGTTATAAGTAAACAGAAGGGCGAAACTCTTTATTCACTCAGAGCTTTCCCTATAGGCGGTTATGTGGCTATGGAAGGGGAAGATGACGAATCTGAGGATGAGAGGAGCTTTAACAAGAAATCAATACCTCAAAAGATGCTTGTAGTATCTGCAGGAGCCGTAATGAATTATCTTATGGCCATACTTATACTTGTTGTCATGTTCATGTATATAGGAGCGCCATCAACTACGATAAAGGATGTAGTTGAAGGAAGTCCCGCTGCTGCTGCAGGTATAGAAGCCGGTGACACCATAGTTGGTATAAACGGCATAGAAGCAGATGAATGGGCTTCTATAACAGAGGAGATACAAAAATACGGTGAAGGCGATACTGTAGCTGTTGATATTCTGAAAGATGATACAGGAAGTGTTGTAACAAAGGATATCCAGCTCTTTCTCAATGAACAGGGCATGCCTGCTATAGGTGTTTATGCCGATTATGAAAGAAATCTTATTTATTCAGTTAAAAGAGCTTTTGTAAGTTCAGTGGAACTTATATTCGTAATGTTCGAATCTCTTGGAATGCTCATATCCGGTGAAGCCTCAGTAAATGATGTGGTCGGCCCGGTGGGGATAGTCAGCGTTATGGGAGATGCTGCGGCTCAAGGGGTAATATATGTGATGTATTTATCTGCACTTTTGAGTGTGAACCTGGCTGTGGTAAATCTTTTACCGCTTCCTGCTCTTGACGGCGGAAGACTGCTGTTCCTGATGCTGTGCGGTATAACAAGAAAACAGCTGGATCCAAATATAGAAGGAAGGATCCATTATTTTGGGTTCGTTCTTCTGCTGGTGCTTATGGTAGTCATTACAGTAAAAGATGTTAATCAATTTATTTTACATTAGGTGATAAAATGAAGATCAGAAAAGAAGTGATGTGCGGAAAAGTTAAAATAGGCGGCGGTGCTCCTGTCAGCATTCAGTCTATGACAAATACAAAAACTGAGAACGTGGATGCTACGGTGGATCAGATTTTGAGGCTGGAAGAAGCAGGCTGTGAGATCATAAGATCTGCTGTTCCGGATATTAATGCCGCACTTGCTTTTGAAAAGATAAAATCAAGAATAAACATCCCTATAGTTGCGGACATACATTTCGACTATAAGCTTGCTGTGGCAGCTGTCGAATCCGGAGCTGACAAGGTGAGGATAAATCCGGGAAATATAGGAAATGATGACAGGCTTTATGCTGTTGTGGAAGCTGCAAAAAAGAGAGGCATACCTATAAGGATAGGTGTAAATTCCGGATCTCTTGAAAAAGATATACTGAAAAAATATAACGGTGTGACCGCTGAAGGACTTGCGGAAAGCGCTGTTAACAATATAAAAAGAGTTGAGGATATGGGATATGACAATATAGTGGTGTCCATAAAATCCTCAGATACAAAACTTAATTATGATGCTCACAGGATAATATATGAGAATACAGATCATCCTCTCCATATAGGTATCACTGAGTCCGGCACTGTTAACAGCGGCAAAGTTAAATCTGCTGCAGGGCTGGGAGCTCTGCTTTTAAACGGTATCGGTGACACTATGAGAGTGAGTCTTACAGGTGATCCGGTGAGGGAAGTGCTGTTTGCTAAGGATATCCTTAAGGCCTGCGGAATAAGAAAATTCGGTGTGAATCTGATATCCTGTCCTACCTGTGGTCGTACAAGACTTGATCTTGAAAAAGTAGCTTTGATGATAGAAGATATGACTTCCGGTATAGACAAAGATATCACTGTGGCGGTCATGGGATGCGAAGTAAATGGACCGGGAGAAGCGTCTGAGGCTGACTGCGGAATCGCTTTTGGTAAAGACAAGGCTGCTGTATTCAGAAAAGGCGAGATAATAAAAACAGACGAAAATGAAAAAGCTGTAAAACTGCTTTTGGAAATTATAAAGGAAATGTAATGGAAGAACTGATACTAAGATACATAAATGCGCAAGAACTTGGATTTCCGGAGAATACATCTCCGGATTTATACTTAAATAATGCAAATTTCAACGAGACATTGGGAGTGCTTGACCTTAACATGACCTCCAATTTTGTTGTGCCTTCATATATCCTTGATGTTGTCCGTTCTTCTGTTATGGACAAGATCCCTGATGTTAAAGAAGTTAATTTCAATTTTAAATATGACAATATGGTTGAGCTCAAGCAGGCAGTAAGAGCTGTGCCTTTAAATGAAAAAGGGATAATGAAGATCAAAGATCTCAGAAGATCCGATACGCCTGTAGAGATAGAAGGTCAGGTCCTTTTTAAAGAAGTAAGAAAGCTTAAAAGCGGACGTTCACTGCTTATTCTTCACGTTACGGATTTCACAGAAACTATTGCTGTTAAGAAATTCCTCGGAACAAAGCAGGCTCTTACGCTTCCTGATGAGATCCATGAAGGCTGCTATGTTGCTGCTTCCGGAACAGTACAGCAGGATAATTTTGAGGACTCCAATGTTTTTATGGCAAAAAAAGTAGGATATATCGGAGAAGCAGATTTCAAAAAGAGAACGGATACTGCTCCGGAAAAGAGGATAGAGCTTCATGCTCATACAAATATGAGCAAGATGGATGGTCTTGTAACGCCAAAGGAACTGGTGGCAAGGGCTGCGGAATGGGGTCATGAAGCAGTGGCAATAACTGACCACGGTGTCGTACAGTCTTTTCCTGATGCCATGAGTGCGGGCAAGAAGAAAGGCGTAAAGATCTTGTACGGAATGGAAGGATATCTGGTAAACGACTTAGATGAGAGTGATCCTATATATCTTGATGATGAATTTGTTGTATTCGACCTTGAAACAACAGGGTTTTCGCCTACAGCAAATGAAATTATAGAAATAGGAGCTGTGAGAGTAAAGGGCAGAAAGATACTGGATGAGTTTCATTCCTTTGTTAAACCTTCGGAAGAGATCCCGGAAAATATTACAGAACTCACTGACATAACAAATGAGATGGTGGCAGATGCTGATCCTGTAAGCGTGGTCCTGCCAAGATTTTTAAAATTTGCCGGTGATGCTGTAATGGTAGCTCACAACTCGGCTTTTGATATGTCTTTCGTTAAAATGAATGCTTCAAGGCTCGAAATACCGTTTGAAAACAAAGACGTTGATACACTTTATCTGTCAAGGGTGCTCCTGCCGGAGCTTAAGCGTCACAGACTGGATGCGGTGGCAAAGCATTTTTCTATAAATCAGGAACATCATCACAGAGCTGATGATGATGCAAGGACAACGGCTACCATACTTCTGAAGTTTTTTGAAATAATGCAGAATGCAGGAGTTGAGAATATTAACAGAGCATCCAGTGTAAACTGTGTAGGTATAGACTATAAATCAAAAGACACTAACCATGTGATCCTGCTGGCTCAGAACAAGACAGGACTTAAAAACCTGTACAAGCTGGTTTCTTTATCGCATCTTGAATATTTCTACAAAAAGCCGAGGATACCAAAATCAGTGCTCATGAAGCACAGAGAAGGAATTATCGTAGGGGGCGCATGTCAGGACGGCGAAGTATTTCAGAGTGTCCTGAATGGCAACAAATATGAAGACTGTCTTAAGACTGCGAGCTTTTATGATTATTTAGAGCTTCAGCCAAGATCTAATAATGAATTTCTTATCGAAAACGGCAAGGTTGAAGGAGAAGAAGGCCTTATAAAAATCAATAAAACTATCGTTGATATGGCTAAAGACCTTGGGATCCCGGTAGTTGCTACATCCGACGTTCATTATATGGAGCCGGAAGAATCCATATACAGAAAGATCATAATGAAAGGACAGGGCTTCAAAGATGTTGAAAGTGACAGCGGTCTTTATTTCAGAACGACTAACGAGATGCTTGATGAGTTCGCTTATCTTGGAGAAGAGGATGCATATAAAGCAGTAATTGAAAATCCAAAGATCATATCCGACAGCATTGAAGTTTTTGATCCTGTACCTAAGGAAAAGTATCCGCCTAAGATAGAAAATTCCGATTCGGATCTCAGAAGGCTCTGCTATGACAAGGCTCACAGTATTTACGGTGATCCGCTTCCTGAAATAGTAGAGAAAAGACTTGAGAGAGAGCTGAATTCTATAATAAACAACGGTTATGCCGTGATGTATATCATAGCCCATAAACTTGTAGCAAAATCAATGTCAGACGGATATGTTGTAGGATCGAGGGGATCTGTAGGATCCTCCTTTGCTGCGACCATGAGCGGCATAACGGAAGTAAATCCGCTTCCGCCTCACTATATCTGTCCAAAGTGCAAACATTCTGATTTTGATATAGAGGGTGACTATGACTGCGGAGTTGACCTTCCTGACAAAGTATGTCCTGAATGCGGTGAGCCATATATCAAAGAGGGTTTCAATATTCCGTTTGAGGTTTTCCTTGGATTTAAAGGAGATAAGGAACCTGATATAGATCTTAACTTTGCCGGTGAATATCAGCCGGTGGCGCATAAATATATAGAAGAACTTTTCGGTAAAAACCACGTATTCCGAGCCGGAACGATCGGCACAGTAGCTGCAAAAACAGCTTACGGATACGTTATGAAATATTATGAAGAAAAAGGAGAAAGGATAAGCAAGTGGGAAGTTGCCAGACTTGCCAGAGGCTGTGAGGGTGTCAAAAGGACCACCGGGCAGCATCCGGGCGGTATCATAGTAGTTCCTAAAGAAAACGATATACATGAATTCTGTCCTGTACAGCACCCGGCGGACGACAGTTCAAATGACATCATAACAACTCATTTTGATTATCACTCCATTGACGCAAACCTTCTCAAACTAGACATACTCGGCCACGATGGTCCGTCAATTATAAAAATGCTTTATGACCTGACCGGAGTGGATCCTAACACTGTACCTTTGAAAGATGAAAGGGTAGATCTTTTGTTTACAGGTATAACCAGTCTTGATCTGAAGGATGACAGATTCACTGCGGATAAAGGAAGTCTGGGCATACCTGAATTCGGTACAAAATTTGTAAGACAAATGCTGGAAGATACAAAGCCTAAGAGTTTCGCGGACCTTGTCAGGATCGCAGGACTTTCCCACGGCACAGATGTATGGCTGAATAATGCTCAGGAGTTTATCCTTAATGGAACTACCGAGCTAAGCGGAGTTATTTCTGTTCGTGACGACATCCTGAACTATCTGCAGAAAATGGGCGTTGAATCCTCTGTAGCATTTAAAATAATGGAAGATGTTCGTAAGGGCAAGGGCGTAAAAGAAGAATATGCGGAAGTTATGATGGAAAACGGTGTGCCGGAATGGTATCTTGAATCCTGCAGAAGGATCCAGTATATGTTCCCAAAAGCGCACGCAGTAGCTTACGTTATGATGTCATACAGAATAGCGTATTTTAAGATATATTATCCTTTAGCGTTTTATGCAAGCTATTTCACGATGAAGGTAAGTGATTTCAATTCGGAAGTTATTTTAAAAGGCATAGACGCTATACTTGAGAGGATAAGCCTTATTGAATCAAAAGGCAAATCAGCAGGGCAGAAGGAGCTTTCAGAACTTCCTGTTCTCGAACTTGCTTTAGAAATGTACTGCAGGGGATATGAATTTATGCCTGTAAGTCTTGAATTGTCCGATGCGGAAAAATTCGATGTTGTAGATGATAAAGTGCTGCTTCCTTTTGCCGCATTGTCCGGCGTTGGAGAAAATGCTGCTAAAGCTTTGCATAAGGAAGTTAAAAACGGTCCATTCCTTTCAATAGATGAACTCAGGAAAAGGACAAAACTTAATAAGACAGCAATAGAAGCGTTGGAAGAAAGCGGAGTGCTCAAGGGCATCCCGAAATCCGACCAGCTGTCATTCTTTTAGATCAGAAAGGTAAAATGCGGATGTTTTTATTAGGTATCGACATTGGGGGAACAAATATAAAAATCGGTTTCATAGAAAAAGAGACCGGAGTTCTTGTTGCCTTTGATCAGCTGCCGTTTCAAAAAGAACTTGGTTACAGGAAAATATGCGAAAGAATAAGAGATAAAGCTTTTGAACTGGCTCAAGAAAAAGGGATAGATATTGACGAAGTGTCATCTGTAGGTGCGGCTGTTCCTGGGAGTATAGATCCGGAAGAAAAAACTGTGCTTAACGCATATAACCTTGACTTTAAAAACGTTCCGCTGAAAGAAGAACTTTCAACGCTTTTTACAGGAAAGAGTGTATCAATAGTCAACGATGCTTCAGCCGCTGCTTTTGCGGAGTTTAAAGCAGGAGCTTTAAAAGGACATTCGACCGTTGTTTTTCTGACCATAGGCACCGGCCTTGGAGGAGGCCTGGTCCTTGGAGGCAAACTTTTTAACGGGGGAAGAGGGTACGGCGTAGAACCCGGGCACATTATAATAGACTGCTATGGAGAGAAATGCACCTGCGGCAATGTAGGGTGTGCCGAAACACTTTGCTCTGCATCATGGCTTGCAAGACAGGGAAGATCTGCACTGATATCATACCCGGATTCCCTTATTGCACAAAGATCCGGAAATGATCCGGAAAGAGTATCTGCTAAGCTTGTTATAGATGCAGTGAGATCCGGAGATACAGCAGCTATTAGGATATTTAATGAGTTTTTGGAGAATCTCAGTTCTGCTATAGCATCTATGGTCAATTTACTGGATCCTGAAATCATTGCAATTGGCGGCGGTATAAGTGCAGCAGGAGATATACTGTATATACCTCTCGAACTGAAAGTAAATGATAAAGCATTTTTTAAAGATGAATACAAGGTGGTGCCTGCAGTTATGGGAAATGATGCAGGCATGATAGGAGCCGCATTGCTTGCGGCAGAAAAAGCGGGTGATAGATGATGAAATACAGAAGTCAGGGAACACTGAAAAAGACTCCTGAAAATGCGGCAGTAAGATGCTGTTTTAAGGCTTTGGGATATTCTGATTATGAACTTGAAGACAAGCCGGTAATAGGTATAGCAAATTCTTGGAATACCATAGTGCCGGGTCATTCAAACCTTAGAGACCTTTCTGAGCATGTAAAAAAGGGGATATATTCTAACGGCGGCACTGCAGTGGAATTTGGAGTTATAGCCGGTTGTGACGGTGTGGCTGACTGGGACAGCGGAATGCATTTTGTTCTGCCTTCAAGAGAAGTTATCTGTGATTCAGTGGAGCTTCAGGTCAGGATGAGTCATCTTGATGCTGTGGTTCTTTTGGGTTCATGCGACAAGATAGTTCCGGGAATGCTTATGGCGGCTGCAAGACTGAACATACCTGCTATCCTGTTGAATGGCGGGCCTATGCTTGGGGGCGTAGAGTTTGACGGCAGACAGTCGGATCAGACCACTCCTGATGAAGCGGTGGGAATGCTGGCTGCAGGCAGGATATGTGAGGAAGAGCTTATGGATCTTGAAGATACTGCCGTACCGGGATGCGGTTCATGTGCATATTTGGGGACTGCTAATTCAATGGGGTGCGTTGCGGAAGCATTGGGAATGTCATTGACTGGTTCAGCTCTTATACCTGCGGTTTATGCTGACCGTCTCAGAATGGGTTTTGAAACAGGAAGAAAGATATGTGATCTTGCCAGAGAAGGCATAACTGCGAGAGATATAATCACTGAAACATCTGTCAGAAACGCTGTTAATGTGGTAAACGCTATCTCTGCTTCAACAAATACTGTTCTTCATATAGCAGCAATTGCCCATGAGGCAGGACTTGATATTAACGTTATGGATGTATTCAGAGAATCCGGTAAAAATGTTCCTCATATAGCAAAAGTAAATCCTGCAGCAAAATGGACAATGGAGGATTTCTATAAAGCCGGCGGAGTACCAAGAGTGATGAAAAATCTTGGAAACTACATTGACGGAAATGCCATGACCTGTACGGGCAAAAGTATGAGGGACAATTTGAATGAATACAGATATAAGTATCCTTCTAATAATGAAATAATCCGCACACCGGATGAGCCTTTCAGTGAATTCGGCGGGATCGCTGTACTGGAAGGAAACATTGCACCGGATACTGCTATAACAAAACCGGGAGCATATTCTAAAAAATTAAGACAATTCACAGGCACAGCCAGAGTTTTTGACGGGGAAGATTCGGCTAATGAAGCTATCCTTTCAGGAAAGATCAAAGCAGGAGATGTTGTAGTCATCAGATATGAAGGACCTAAAGGAGGCCCTGGTATGAGAGAAATGTATCATGCCATGAAGTATCTGTATGGACTTGGCCTGGGAGAGTCTACTGCCGTTATAACAGACGGACGTTTTTCAGGCACCAATAACGGATGTTTCGTTGGACATATTTCTCCTGAAGCGGCAGAAGGAGGCCCTATAGCTGTTTTAAAAGACGGAGACAGGATAGAGATCGATGTAGACGCAGGCAGTATAAATGCTGTACTTACGGATGAAGAAATATCAAAACGTCTTAAAGAATGGAAGGCTCCTGAAAGGTATGTGCCGGAAGGCTATCTGAAACGCTATGTTAAACTGGTCACATCTGCCAATAAAGGAGCTATAATCAAATAAAACCCTTGCATTTTATTTTACATAATGTTATAATTAATCATCTTAATATTGGTTATCGCAAGAGAGTGGGCAAAACCCACTCTCTTGATTTTAGATAGTGATTTGCTTTTAAAAGGTGGTGAGCGGATGGCAAAGATGAAGATCACTGATATCGTGGAAAGAGAGCTTAACGAATTCCTGCCGGAAAACGGATATGAATTATTCATGACCGAATATGTAAAGGAAGGAAAAGACTGGTATCTCAGGATATATGTAGATAAAAATGAAGGCAGTATTTCCATCGAAGATTGTGAGAAGATAAGCGGGTTTATAGGTAAAAGACTTGATGAACTTGATCCTATAGAAAAGAACTATTACCTGGAAGTGTCGTCTCCGGGTTTGGACAGACCTCTTATCAAAGACTCTGACTATGTTAAATATAAGGGTCAGATAATAGATATCACATTGTACAAAGCTATTGACGGCTTTAAACAATACAGCGGTATCCTTCAGGGCTTGGAAAATGAAGAAATCGTGATTTCAGATGAAGCAGGCAATGAAATGAGGATCCCGAGAGAACTGGCATCTTCAGTAAGACTAGCGGTAATTTTTTAGTATAAATTCATAATAATAAAAGGAGGTTATTAAAAAAAGTGAACAGAGAATTCATGAACGCGATCGATGAGCTTGTAAAAGAGAAAGAAATATCAAAAGAAGTTCTTCTTGATGCGATCGAAGCAGCGCTTTCATCTGCATATAAAAAGCACTACGGCTCAAGCAATAACGTAAGAGTTGATATCAACCGCGAAACAGGAGATATAAGTGTTTATATGCGCAGAACTGTTGTGGAAACACTGGATGAGATAGAAAGTGAAACATCCGAGATCCACATAGAAGATGCAAAAGAAATAGATGAAAAATACGAAGCAGGCGATATCGTAGAAACCGTAGTAAAACCAAGAGACTTCGGAAGAATAGCGGCACAGACAGCTAAGCAGGTCGTAGTTCAAAAGATAAGAGAAGCAGAAAGAGATTTGGTCTACAGCGATTATATCAACAAAGTAAGCGAGATAGCCGTAGGCGTTGTACAGAGAGTCAGCAATGATACTGTTTATGTGAATCTTGGAAAAACTGAAGGTATCCTTGCTCACACAGAACAGGTAGAAGGCGAAAAATATACTGTTAATTCAAGAATAAAGGTATATATCATGGATGTTCGAAATACAACAAAAGGGCCTCAGATATTCCTTTCACGTTCACATCCGGGCTTTGTAAAAAGACTTTTTGAACTTGAAGTTCCTGAAATTTACGACGGAATCGTAGAAATCAAAAGCATCTCCAGAGAAGCAGGTTCAAGAACAAAGATGGCTGTATACACAGCAAACGACAACGTTGATGCAGTAGGTGCATGCGTTGGAACAAGAGGAAGCAGAGTACAGGCCGTTGTAGACGAGATCTTTGGTGAAAAGATAGACATCATCCTTTGGGATGAAGATCCGGAAGTTCTCATCAGCAGTGCTCTCAGCCCTGCAAAAACAGAACAGGTCATCATTTATGAAGAAGAAAAGATGGCTGTTGCAGTAGTTCCTGATCATCAGCTTTCTCTGGCTATAGGTAAAGAAGGTCAGAATGTAAGACTTGCTGCAAGACTTACCGGATGGAAGATCGATATCAAGAGTCACAGTAAATTTGAAGACAGTCTCTATTACGATGAAGATTATGACTATGATGACGATGATTATTACTACGACGAAGAGGAAGTACAGGAAGAATAATATCCTTTAGGAGTGTTTTCATGAAAACAAGAAAAGTGCCTATGAGAAGATGTATCGGCTGTATGGAATCAAAACCTAAAATAGAATTGATCAGAATAGTGGCTGATAAAGAAAATGAAGGCGATGTGATCCTGGATTTTACAGGTAAGGCTCAGGGAAGAGGAGCTTACTTATGCCCTTCAAAGGAGTGTTTCAGTACTGCAAGAAAAAGAAAGGCTATAAGCAGGAATCTTGAAGTTCAGGTTTCAGAAGAACGTCTTGATGAGCTTGCTCAGGAGTTTGATAAATATGAAAAATAAGCTCAAGTCGTACTTAGGATTTGCGGTAAGATCCAGAAACCTTGTATCAGGGTATGATACATGTATTAATTTAATAAAAATAAAAAAGATAAAACTCATTTTGATTACCAAGGATGCTTCGGAAAAGACGCTAAAACGATTTCGAGGTTTAACAGAAAATGCCGGTATCCCTATGTACATTATGGACAGCAGTGAAGAAATGGCGGAATTGACCGGAATTAAAGGAAGAAATGTATTCGGGATCACTGACAAAAATTTTGCACAGGCGATAGCAAAGGAGATCGAAATTATGAGAAAGTAACCGGGAGGTGTTGGATTTGTCCAAATATAGAGCACACGAATTAGCAAAAGAATTATCAGTCAGCAGCAAGGACGTGATGGATGAGCTCAAAAAATCTAATCAGGATGTTAAGAGCCATATGAGCGTGCTGACAGATGAACAGGAAAAAATCATAAGAAATAAGTTTTCAAAAGAAATAAAACAGGAAGTTAAACCTGAGGTAAAACCTGAAACAAAACCTCAGAGACAGGAAAGACCTGATGGGCAGAGACCTCAGAGACCTGAAGTACAAAGGCAGTTTGATGGTCAGAGACCTCAGAGAGACGGTCAAAGACCGCCAAGAGATGGAGAAAGAAAATTCGATAGTCAGAGACCTCAGAGACCTGAAGTACAAAGGCAGTTTGATGGTCAGAGACCTCAGAGAGACGGAGAAAGAAGATTTGACGGTCAAAGACCTCCTAGAGACAGAGACGGCCAGAGACCTCAGAGAGACGGAGAAAGAAGATTTGACGGTCAAAGACCTCCTAGAGACAGAGACGGCCAGAGACCTCAGAGGGATGGAGAAAAAAGATTTGACGGT
>JAFQKJ010000136.1 GCA_017397005.1 Bacillota bacterium | reverse complement strand
GTGTCTGAAGCTATGGAGTTCGTTCAAAATCTTGAACTGACAGAAAAAGAAAGGATAATTTCCAAAGAAATAATCAAAGAAATTAAAAACCGATTGAACTTTATGATCAATGTAGGTTTGGATTATTTAACTTTGTCCAGAGCTTCCGGGACTTTGTCCGGCGGAGAGGCTCAGAGGATAAGACTGGCTACACAGATAGGTTCAGGACTTATGGGAGTGCTGTATATCCTTGACGAGCCGAGCATAGGACTGCATCAGAGCGACAACGATAAGCTTATAGCTACACTGCGTAGACTTACAGATATAGGGAACACCTTGATAGTGGTTGAACATGATGAAGATACTATGCGGGCCGCAGATCATATCATAGATATAGGACCGGGAGCGGGAGCTCACGGAGGTGAAATTGTTGCTCAAGGAAGCTATGAAGAGATAATGGCATGTGAGAGATCTATAACAGGGCAGTACCTTAGAGGCATCAGAGAGATCCCTATTCCGACAAGGAGAAGAGAAGGCAACGGACATTATCTTACCATAAAAGGTGCAGCGGAGAATAATCTGAAAAACGTGAGTGTAAAACTGCCATTAGGCACATTTACCTGTATAACAGGAGTATCGGGTTCCGGCAAAAGTTCTTTGATAAATGAAATATTATATAAATCATTGGCTTCAAAACTGCACAGAAGCAAGACTAAACCGGGAAAACATGATATAATAGAAGGGTTAGAGCATGTTGATAAGGTAATAAACATAGATCAGGCGCCTATAGGCAGAACACCGAGATCAAATCCGGCTACTTATACCGGTGTGTTCACTCATATCAGAGATCTGTTTGCAGGGCTTCCGGAAGCTAAAGCCAGAGGGTATCAGAAGGGAAGATTTAGCTTTAACGTTAAAGGCGGAAGATGTGAAGCCTGTTCCGGTGATGGCATAATAAAGATCGAAATGCATTTTTTACCGGATGTATATGTGCCGTGCGAAGTATGCAAGGGTAAGCGATACAACAGAGAAACTCTTGAAGTAAAGTACAAAGGCAAGAGTATATATGATGTTCTCGATATGACTGTGGAAGAAGCTCTTGAATTTTTCAAGAACATACCTCCTATAGTCAAGCAGCTTGAAACTCTTTATGAAGTGGGACTGGGTTATATCAAACTGGGTCAGCCTTCAACACAGCTGTCTGGCGGAGAAGCTCAAAGAATAAAACTAGCTTCAGAACTGGCCAAAAAGAGTACAGGAAAGACAGTGTATATTCTGGACGAGCCTACTACCGGTCTTCATTTTGAGGATGTCAACAAGCTTATTCAAGTGCTTGATAGATTAGCGTCAGGCGGAAATACTGTTATAGTGATAGAACATAATCTGGATGTTATCAAGGTCAGCGATCATATTATAGACCTTGGCCCGGGAGGCGGCAATCGCGGCGGAACGGTGGTTGCTGAGGGAACACCTGAAGAGATAGCACACAATGAGGGGTCTATTACAGGAAAATATTTAAAAAATGTTTTGGAGAAAGGCAGGAAATAATTATGGAAAAAGCTAAACAGGTCTTTCAGGGAATATACGGAATGATGTGGGAAAAAC
This sequence comes from Bacillota bacterium, assembly GCA_017397005.1. Classification (GTDB taxonomy): domain Bacteria; phylum Bacillota; class Clostridia; order Peptostreptococcales; family Anaerovoracaceae; genus RGIG1899. Next base: position 19,341 of record JAFQKJ010000136.1, on the reverse strand, counting down.
CTAACATCAAAAGAAGTTCTATAAAGAAGGAAAACACAGCGCTTATAATCATCGATATGGTAAACGGATTCGTTCGCGAAGGCGCAATGAAAAACGAACTTGCGGAAGATATAATAGAGCCTATCACAGAGCTTATGGGATTCTTCAAGGCAAATGATATGCCTATAGTGGCATTGGCTGACAGTCATGAGGAGACTTCTCCGGAATTTGAACGTTACGGCAGACATTGTGTAAAAGGCACATCCGAAGCAGAGATCGTGGATGAGATAAAGGCTGTAGGAGGATATAAACTCATAAATAAGAGCTGTACAAACGGCGTGCTTGAGGAAGAATTCCAGCAGTGGCTTAAAGATAATCCTCAAATCACCGATTTTATCGTTACAGGTGTCTGCACTGATATCTGCGTTATGCAGTTTTGCCTCACATTAAGAGCGCTGTTTGATAAAAACGGACAGAAATGCAGGATAATACTGCCGCTCAATATGGTGGAAACATACGAGTTCAGAGGTCATCAGATCACTTTGGTAAATACAATGGCGGTATATTTTATAGAAGAAAGTGGAGCAGAGATCTGCAGTAATCTCAACTCATTAAAGTTATAGACAGAAGTCTGTGATAAACGGAGGCGTAAAATGGTAAAGAGTCATAACATGACTATGCTCGTAGATTTCTATGAGCTGACAATGGCAAGCGGATATTTTGAAAGCGGGAAAAAAGACACTATCGCATATTTTGATGTATTTTACAGAAGAAATCCTGACGGAGGCGGATTTGCTATAGCGGCAGGGCTTCAGACTGTGATCGATTATGTAAAAAACCTTCATTTCAGTGAAGAGGATATAGATTACCTTAGAAAAAAAGGCGGCTTTTCTGAGGGATTTCTCGAATATCTTAAAAATTTCAAATGCACTTGCGATATTTGGGCTATCCCTGAAGGAACACCTGTATTTCCGGGAGAACCTCTCATAACTATCAGGGGGCCTTTGATAGAAGCTCAGCTTATGGAAACATATATTTTACTTGCGGTAAATCATCAGAGCCTTGTGGCAACTAAGACAAACCGTATAGTAAGAGCGGCTGAGGGACGACCGGTCATGGAATTTGGCTCAAGAAGAGCTCATGGCGAATCTGCAGCTATAGTAGGAGCAAGAGCGGCATATATTGCAGGAGCAGCGGGAACAGCATGTGTAAAAGCGGACATAGATTACGGAGTTCCGGCTACAGGGACCATGGCTCACAGCTGGGTCCAGGTATTCGGAGACGAACTGGAAGCTTTCAGAGAATATGCGAGTCAGCATGTGGAGAATTGCTCACTTCTTGTAGATACATATGATGTATTGAAAAGCGGTGTTCCCAACGCGATAAAAGTATTTAAAGAATTCAAACCTAAAAAAATGTCTATAAGAATAGACAGCGGAGACATAACCTATCTTTCAAGAAGTGCAAGACAGATGCTGGATGAAGCAGGGCTTTTTGAATGTAAAATAATTGCGTCAAACTCTTTGGATGAATATTTGATAAGAGATATGCTGGTTCAGAATGCAGCTATAGATTCCTTCGGCGTCGGAGAGAAAATGATAACTGCAAAATCAGAGCCTGTTTTCGGCGGAGTGTATAAGCTTGTGGCTGTTGAGGAAGAGGGCGAAATAAAACCAAGGATAAAGATAAGCGAGAACATAGAAAAGATAACCAACCCGGGATTTAAGAAAGCTGTGAGGTTTTATGATAAAAAGACAAATAAAGCCATGGCAGATCTTATCATGCTGGCTGATGAGACAATAGATGAAACCAAACCGTATAAGCTTTTTAATCCTGAATTTGTGTGGAAAAAGAAGATAATTAATGATTTTTATGTTAAAGAATTGGCAAAACCTATTTTCAAACAAGGAAAATTGGTGTACAATGAGCGAAATACAGAAGAAATCAGGGAATATTGCAAGGAGCAACTTGATACCCTTTGGCCAGAAGTGAAAAGGTTTGAAAATCCTCATCAGTATTATGTGGATCTTTCAGAGAAGCTTTGGAGGCTGAAGAACGATCTCCTTGAAGGGCATAATTTTAAATAACTAAATGATTTTTTCGGAAGAATATATAAGGCGGTGCATTAGTATGAAGTATCAGTTTTCAGTAACAAAGACAAAAGTTCCAAAGAATAAACCTAATCCGGATACACTGGGATTTGGTGAAGTGTTTACAGACCACATGTTTTTAATGGACTATAATGAAAGCGAAGGATGGCATAATGGAAGAGTTGTTCCTTACGCTCCTCTTGAACTCGATCCTGCAGCTCTTGTTTTACATTACGGTCAGGAAATGTTTGAAGGGCTTAAAGCATATAAAAATCCTGAGGGAAAAGTTGTTCTTTTCAGGCCTGAAAAAAATGCTGAAAGAACAAACAACACAAACAAAAGAATGTGTATGCCTGAAATAGATCCAGAACTTTATGTAGAAGCTATCAAAGCTGTAGTTGCCATCGATCAGGAATGGATCCCAGAAAAAGAAGGCACAGCACTTTACATCAGACCATTTATTATCGCTACAGAACCTTGTCTGAGCGTTAGACCATCAAAAGAGTTTCTCTTTGCAGTAATATTATCACCTGTAGGTCCTTATTACAAAGAAGGAATGGCTCCAACAAAGATCTATGTAGAACAGAACTTTATCAGATCAGTAAAAGGCGGAACAGGTTTTGCTAAGATCGGCGGAAACTATGCAGGAGCTATGCTTTCACAGGAAGTGGCTCATGAAGAAGGTTACTCACAGGTCCTCTGGCTTGACGGTATCGAAAAGAAATATGTTGAAGAAATCGGAACATCAAACGCATTCTTCGTTGTAGACAATGAGATCATTACTGCTCCTCTTGAAGGAACTATCCTTCCTGGTATCACAAGAGATTCTGTAATCAACGTGCTTAAAGACTGGGGATACAATGTCCGAGAAGAAAGACTTGCTATCTCAGATCTTTGGGAATACTACAAAGAAGGCAGAGTTCAGGAAATCTTTGCATCAGGAACAGCAGCAGTTATTTCACCTGTTGGAGAACTTAAATGGAATGACCATGTAATGATCATCAATAACGGCGAAATAGGAGAAATCTCTCAGAAATTATATGATGAAATCACAGGTATCCAGCTTGGCAAGAGAGAAGACAAGTTTGGATGGGTAGTAAATGTAGACTGATTTGATCAAATCATCAATAACAAGTAACTTATACTCCCGATCCTGTCGGGAGTATATTTTTATAATAAGAGAAGTGTAAAGAATAAGGTGGTGTATTTATGAAATATCAATTTCCGGTCGTTAAAACAATGAATCCTAAAGTGAAGCCTGATGAATCAAAGCTCGGTTTCGGTAATTACTTTACGGATCATATGTTTGTTCTGGATTACAGTGTAAGTCGAGGATGGCACGGAGGAAGGATCGTTCCTTACGGAAAGCTTGTGCTCCCGCCTGCTGCCAGAGTTTTTCACTATGGGCAGGAAATGTTTGAAGGAATGAAGGCTTACGGCAGAGAAAACGGAGTCCCTGTGATCTTCAGAGCAGATAAGCATATTGAAAGAGCTCAGGATGCCAATGTGAGAATGTGTATTCCTGAATTAGATACAGAGATCATTACAGATGCTGTAAATCAGCTCGTTGAGGTTGATAAAGACTGGATCCCTTCTGCAGAAGGAACCGCTCTTTATGTAAGACCATTTATTATTGCTACAGAACCAAAACTCAGTGTGGGCCCATCTGTAAGTTATATTTTTGCTATAATCCTTTCGCCTGTAGGACCATACTATGAAGAAGGTATAGCTCCTGCAAGTGTTTACGTAGAAACAGAGTATATCCGTTCGGTTTTAGGCGGACCGGGATATGTAAAAGTAGGGGCGAACTGCGCAAACACCTTCCTTCCTGTTAAAAATGCTACAACAGCAGGATTTAATCAGGTATTATGGCTTGATGCAAAATCAAGAAAATACGTTGAAGAGATCGGTAATGCCAATGCATTTTTTGTTATCGACGGTGAGGTCATCACACCTCCTTTGGCAGGGACTGTTCTCCCGGGCATCACAAGAGACAGTGCTATAACACTTCTCAGAGACTTTGGATATTATATCAAAGAAGAACAGATCGCTATCGATGATATATATAGATTACATGCAGAGGGAAGAGTTCAGGAAGTATTTTCCACTGGTACATCTGTAACGGTGTCCCCTGTAGGAAAGATCACATGGAATGATAAAGAGATCGTTATCAACAACGGAGAAATGGGTCCTGTGGCTAAGAGACTGTATGACGAACTTTCAGGCATCCATACAGGAAGGATAGAAGATACTCACGGCTGGATACAGCCTGTTAAGTAATTATGTTTGATATTAAAGAAAATTTAAAAATGCTCCCGGACAAACCGGGAGTATATCTGTATAAGGATAAATACGGTGAAATAATATATGTGGGAAAAGCTGTCTCTCTTAAGAAAAGAGTAAGGCAGTATTTTCAGTCTCCGAGCAGCCTTCCGACAAAGGTCAGGGCTTTGGTTGAAAATATTGATGAGTTCGAATATATTATAACGGGATCTGAAATGGAAGCTCTTATCCTGGAAAATAATCTTATTAAAAAGAATATGCCCAGGTATAATGTTCTGCTTAGAGACGACAAGACCTATCCTTATATAAAAGTCACTATGAATGAAGAATATCCAAGGGTCATAAAAACCCGTAAAGTTATAAATGACGGGGGAAAATATTTTGGCCCTTATACGGATGTGGGGTCGGTAAATCAGATCATAGATTTTTTAAATAAGCTGTATCCTATTAAAAAATGTTCAACTCAAGTGTTTCAAAGGAACTTTAAGCCGTGTTTGAATTATCATATTGGATTATGCCGTGGAGTCTGCGATTCTAACATATCCAAAAATGAGTATATGGAGATGGTAGAGGAAGTTTTGGAATTTCTGCAGGGAAACAGCGTTGAGACAGAAAATACGCTTGAAAAAAAGATGAAAGAAGCATCTTTAGAGTGTGAATTCGAAAAAGCTGCGGAATACAGAGATGCATTGGCGGCGATCCAGATGCTAAGAGAAAAGCAAAAGATCGTAACAAATCCTAATAATGAAATGGATATTATAGTATCCGCAGAGGCGTATAACGGGACTGATATTATGCTGTTCTTTGTGAGAAACGGAAAAATGATAGGAAGAGAAAGTTTTAGAATAGATCCTGCTATAGAACAGACCCGGGAAGAAATAATAGCCGCGTTTATAAAACAGTATTACTGTGATAAAGCCTTGATCCCAAAAGAAATACTGGTAGAGAGCATCAACAGTGAGTACGAGACTATAGGGGAGTGGCTTTCAGATATTAAAGGCAGTGGTGTAAATATTCATGTTCCATTAAAAGGAGAGAAGAGAGCTCTGCTTGATATGGCGGTTCAGAATATAGTTCAGTCAAGAGACAGCTTTGAGGAAAGAGTAAAGAATGAAAAGGATAAAACAGTTAAGCTGGAAGATTCTCTTAAAAAAATGCTCTTGATAGACAGAAGGATAGAACGAATTGAAGCCTATGACATTTCAAACACCTCGGGAGTTGATTCTGTGGGTGTTATGGTAGTCTTTGAAAAAGGGAAAAAGCTCCCGAGAGACTACAGAAAATTTAAAATAAAAACTATTGAAGGACCCAATGATTACGGCAGCCTTCAGGAAGTCATTTACAGAAGATTCAAAAACTATTTTCTGGCTTTAGAATCAGGGAAAAACAACGGCTTTGAAAAAAAACCGGATCTGCTGCTTATAGATGGCGGAGAAAAACAGGCCGCAGCAGTGCAGCAGGTCACTGAGGCTATGGGACTGGATATCCCTGTGGTGGGCATGGTAAAGGATGACAGGCACAGGACCAGAGATCTTGTATATAACGACAGACTCGCAGGGCTGAAGGATGATAATGAACTGTATAAATTTATTTACTTTATACAGGAGGAAGTTCACCGTTTCGCAATAGAGTATCATAGGAATCTAAGATCAAAAACCGTATCTCGTTCTCTTCTGGACAATATACCGGGAATAGGTGAAAAACGAAGAAATGCTCTGCTTGAACATTTCGGGTCAATAGAGAATATAAAGAATGCGGATGTGGATGCACTTTCTAAAGCAGAAGGCATGAATATTAAAGCTGCAGAGGCCGTAAAAGAGTTTTTTGCAAATAAAGACAGCAGAGAATAATATACTCTGCTGTCGTTTTTATTCTAAGGATTTTTCAAAAGATCTCTGAAAGTATGATTCAGGATCTTAATTTGAGTGCCCTTTGAACCGAAGGATGTGGACTGGATTATACCGGCACTTTCCAGCTTTCTTAAAGCGTTAAGACAGATGGATCTAGTGATCTGTTCTCTGTCTGCAATGTCTTTCAGAACAAGCAGGGTAATATCATCGTTGAGTTCTTTGAAAATATACTCTGTTGCCCTAAGTTCTGTTCCTGTGAGGCTTTCTATAGCCATAGCCGCCTGCCATTTTCTGCGGCGAAGGTCTTCTTTTTGTTTATGAAGACGTCTTTCTATTTCGACCCCTACTATGGTTGCCACATGTTCTCCGAGAATAATATCTGAAATATCAAATTTTTCCGAATATCTTCCGAAGAACAGGGTGCCAAGCCTTTTCCCGCCTCCGTATATTGGGGTTATAAGATGAAGCTTTCTGAACTGCTTCTCAGGAAGAACATTGAAAATGGCTTCTGATTCGGAGCCGGTAACGTTTATCTTAGTATGCTCTATTTTGAGGAAGGCTGTATTCGCTTCTTCTACCATCCATTCGGATCCGGATTCATAATCGTATACTATTACAGCGTCTTCTTCGTTTTTATAGTGGACACCGAGTATTCGGCCTTTGTTGTTTACTATGTAAGCGTTTGAATCCATTAACTCGCTTAAAATCCTGCAAATTTCACCGAAGGAAAAGTCAGCTGCGCTCTTCCTTTCAAAAATACTGTCTATTTTTCGTATTCTTGCTAATAAGGTATTCATAAACCCTCCTGATTATCTTTTTTGTATAAATGGTTGATCTGTGCAAGTATCATATTTATCAGAATTGTCAGTTTTTTAAATACAAATGAACGCAAATATTTTGCTTTGTCTGGACAAAACGTCCGTTTTGGGAAACTTTTCTTGAAAAATACATTCTGACGAAAAGATTTAAGTAAAGTTTATAAAAAGTTTACATTTTGTTCGGAGAATGGTTTAATGTTTATGAACTCAAGCAATAACCCTTATAATATTGTTCCCTGGTGTAAAAAAGAATTATTCGGCCGTCTGCACGTACGTTGTGCGGACAAACAGCAAAGTCCCGAAAAGACCGCGGGATTTTTCTGTTTTTTGCATCAGTTCAAAAAAATAAAAATGCGCAGAACAGCGCAAATCAGATAAGACCGGATGTTTATTCAGGGCCGGTATATCGGCCCTTATTTGCAACATCTTTACAGTGTATGATTATTTTCCGTAGATCTCATCAGCTTCAACTATTCTAATGCCGTTTTCTTTAAAGATCTTTTCTGCTTCATCAATACGGTCTACCTTCATGATAATAAGAGGTTTAACATTTGACTTCATGATAAAGGAGTAAATATATTCGATAGTTATATCGGCTTCATCGCATAATGCAAAAATCTCATAAAGAGCGCCTGGTTTATCTGCGATTTCAGCAGCAAGCACTTCGCTGATCTTAGCTGCATAACCTGCTTCTCTAACTGCAGTAAGAGCTCGTTCTGGGTCATCTACTACCAGTCTTAATATTCCGAATTCATTTGTATCAAAGACTGAAATCGCCCTAACGTCGATATCTTTATTTTTTATGGCTTTTGCAAGTGTTGCTATATGCCCCTTTTTATTTTCAATAAATACGGAAAGTTGTTTTGCATGCATAATGAATTACTCCTTTCTATGATGTGTAACTGCGTGTTTTCCGCAGGGATAATCTTTTATATTACCTTTTAAATTATCACATAATATCCGCTTTGGCAACTTATTTTGTTATTTTATTTTATATAAAAAGATAGTATAATGAAAAAAACGAGTAAAATACTGAGTAAAGGAGAAAAATCAAATGGATAAAAAGGTTTTTGTGCATCTTGCAGAGGGTTTTGAGGAAATCGAAGCATTGGCAACTATAGATATTCTGATCAGAGGAGAGCTAGACACAGTCATCGTATCTGTTACAGGAGATCCTATAGTAAGAAGTGTAAGAGGTATCGGAGTAGTATGCGACAAGCTTTATGAAGAAGTTGACTATGATGATTGCCAGATGATAGTTCTTCCGGGAGGGATACCGGGAGTTGACAATCTTGGAGCTCATGAAGGGCTTTGTGAGCAGCTGGCATCTTTTAAAGAACAGGATAAATGGATCGCAGCAATATGCGCGGCTCCAATAATCCTTCACAACAACGGCCTTATCGAAGGAAAGACAGTGACCTGCTTCCCGGGATGCGGAGATGATTTTGATGAAGCTACAGTATTAACAGACAAAGTCGTAGTGGATGGAAAGCTCATTACTTCTCAGGGACCGGGGACTGCTATAGAATTTGGTCTTAAAATAGTTGAGATGCTTAAAGGTAGAGAAATGGCTGATTATGTAAGAGGAAGACTTTTGGCATAAAAATTCAGTTTACAGGAATTGGTTTTGGTGTTAGTATGTTATCACTTAGAAAAGGCTTTTGTTAAAACGAAGCCTAAGTAATATTATTTGGAGGTATATCATGTCCGGAAATAAAGATATAGAAAGAAACGAAGAGAATTATCTCACTTTAGAATTTGATGACGGAGCAGAGATCGAATGCGAGATCATGGGCATATTTGATGTGAACGGTAAAGAATATATCGCTCTTCTTCCAGATGACGGCACTGATGATGTATATCTGTATGGATATAAAGAGATCGGCGAAGAAGAATTTGAGATCATAGATATTGTCGATGATGCGGAATTCGAAGCTGTTGCTGCAGAGTTTGACAGGATCACTATTGAAGAGATCATAGATACAGAAGAATAATGTATCGCCGGATCTACGGGCAGAATTTATCAATAACCGCCAAAGCAATGTCTGAGGCGGTTTTGCACTTGTTGGGGAAGCAGAAATGACAGAAAGATCAAAAACAGCAGAAATCCTTGAAGCTGAATTTGCCAGAGAGTTGAATATATTGGAAAGCGACGGCCTCAAATCAAATCCGCTGCGGCTGGAATATGAGAGAAAAGTTAAAGAGCTAAGCGAACTGCGGGATCGTATGACAGCGGAAGGAGTATCCGAAGCCGCTATGGCAAAAACGCTGCACTTTGAAAGACGGTGTCTCGGTGAAGTATATAAGGATGCGGCACCCCCTCTTTTCAGGGAGTATATTCTTTATGCTACGGAAAAAAGATACGGTGACCCTTTGGGCCCGGATTATGAAGCGCTGAGAAATGTTAAAAATGATGAACAGATAATAGAATCAGCCACAAGACCGATAAAAGATCTTGATAAAAGATTGACTGTAAATGGTTTTAAAGAATGGTTTGAAAATGTCTGCAAAAAATAGAAAAGTCCTCTTTCATATGTGGAAGAGGACTTTTTGAGTCCGCAGTATGCTATTCTGTCACAGTTTTGGATGGGAAGAGGAAAGAAATAGCATAAATGCCGGCTACACCTACGACAGCAAAAATGATCCTGCTTATGAGTGAAAGCTGACCGCCGAATATGGAGGCAACAAGATCAAATCCGAAGAAGCCTATAAGACCCCAATTCAGAGCCCCAATGATGATCAGTATCAAAACTGCATATCTCAAAAAAATCACTCCTTTCATTGTGGATATTATTAACTGAAAAAGAAAATCTTATACATGGATATACATATTTATGATATAATATTAAAGCTAAAACAAACGAGTATTTTCAATGGCTGACATACATTTTTCAAATCAAAAGGAGAGTGGAAAGATGGAAAGAGTGGGCAATAGAATAAGTATAGATATCAAGAAAAATGGAGCATATATAGAGAGCAGAGAGTTTGAAGAAGGAACTCCTCTTTTTAAGATAGCTGAACTATATGACAATGATAAAGAGTGCAGGATACTTATTGCCAATAACGGCAGGAAAATACAGGAACTGCACAAGCCGTTAAGTGCTCAGGATAAGTTTCTGGATTTTTATACTCTTGAAAACTATGAGGGATACAGAACTTTGGAAAGAGCTTTGGTATACCTTTTTGTAAGAGCGGCCTGTGAATTGTTTGGTATGGAATCATATATCAAAGTGGAGCATTCTTTAGATAAAGGACTGTACTGCGAAGTGGATCCTTATATCGGCAGGATCGAAGATTCATCTGCAGGAAAAATAAAAGAAAAGATGGATAAGATCGTTGCGGCAGATGAACCTTTTGAAAAATTTGAACTTCCTATAGAAGAAGCTAAGAAGGCTTTGGGAACTCAGTATGATCCGCCTAAAATGGAGCTTCTCAACTACAGGACAAAGAGTACAGTAAATATATACAGATGCGGATGGCTGTGGGATTATTTTTATGGAGCATTGCCTGTATCTGCAGGATATGTATCAAAGTTTGACGTAAAAAGAGTGGAAAACGGATTTCTGATCAGAATGCCTTTGATGGAGGAGCCAAAGCAGCTTCCGGAATTTAAGCATGACAGGATGCTTTATGAAATATTTAAAGAAACTCATCACTGGATGGATCTTATACAGGTGCCTTATGTAGCACAGCTTAATAAAACTATAGAAAGAGGCACATACAGGCGTGTTATTCAGGTGTCTGAGGCTCTCCATGAGAAGAAGATCGCTCAGATAGCTGACAGCATTCAATCAACTAAGAAAAGGATAGTGCTTATTGCAGGACCAAGTTCTTCAGGGAAGACTTCTTTTGCTCAGAGATTGTCAGTACAGCTCAATGTACATGGTATAAAAGTAGTTACCCTCTCAACTGATGATTATTTTATAGACAGAGAGTTCGTTGAGAAGGATGAAAACGGTAAATACAAGTTCGAAGACCTTGAGGCGGTGGATATAAAGCTTTTCAATGAGCAGCTCAATATGCTTTTGAATGGAGAGGAAGTAGATATACCTGTATATGATTTCATTTCCGGCAAGAAGGTATTTGGCAAGAGGATAACAAAGATGAAGCCTAATGAGACTATCATAATAGAAGGCATACATGGACTTAACGAAAAACTTACAGAAGGAATAAGAGCTAAGGATAAGTTTAAGATTTATATTAGTCCGCTGACTTCACTTGGGGTAGATGCTCATAACAGGATACCTACATCTGATGCAAGACTGTTCAGAAGATTGGTCAGAGATCACAGGACCAGGGGAAAAAGCGCTTTGGATACTTTAAGTTCCTGGGCAGATGTCCGCGCGGGAGAAGAGAAAAATATATTCCCTTATCAAGAGGAAGCGGATGTGATGTTTAATTCGGCTCTTCCTTATGAACTCGCTGTACTCAAAAAATATGCAAAACCTGTACTTGAGGAAGTAAGTGAGGATGCTCCGGAGTATATTACAGCTCAAAAACTTTTGAAGCTGTTGTCTTATTTCGTGGAGCTGCCGGACGAAAGCGCAATATTGAACAACTCTTTATTAAAAGAGTTTATCGGGGGAACTTGCCTGTTCGAAGAATAAAGGTACAAAATTACATTACAGCATAGGCAGAATTTAGGAGACAAGAATGAATTACTTGAATGAATTGAATGAAAAACAGAGAGAAGCCGTTCTGTGTACAGAAGGCCCTCTTTTGGTGGTTGCAGGGGCAGGAAGCGGAAAAACTGCTACAATGACAAGAAGGATAGCTTATCTGATAAGCGAAAAGAGAGTGGAGCCTTACAACATTTTAGCAGTTACATTTACAAATAAAGCTGCAAACGAAATGAAAGAAAGGATAGAGTCTATTGCGGACAAAACAAAGGGTATGTGGGTCCTTACGTTTCATGCGGCTTGTCTCAGGATATTGAGAAAGGATATAGATAAATTAGGCTACGGCCTTGATTTTACGATATATGATTCGGCGGATCAGAAAACCGTCATCAGAGAGTGTATAAATGATTTAGGTGTTACAGAAAAAGAGTATCCTATACCTTATGTACAGAGTATTATCAGCAGCTGCAAGAACAAGGGGATCACAGCAAAAGAGTTTAAAGAAAACTGCGATGGGTTCAAAGATACCATAACTGCAGATCTTTTTATGCGTTACACAGAAAAACTGAAAAAAAACAATGCTTTGGACTTCGATGATCTTTTGGTAAAAACAGTAGAGCTGTTTGACGAACATCCTGAAGTGCTTGAGTATTATGCTGATAGATTTAAATACATTATGGTAGATGAATACCAGGATACAAATGAGATCCAGTATAAGATAGTACATCATCTCTCCGGAAAACATAAGAATATATGCGTGGTAGGTGATGAGGATCAGTGCATCTACCAATGGAGAGGAGCAAGCATAAGAAATATACTGGAGTTTGAACAGGATTTTCCTGGCGCAAAAATAATAAAGCTTGAACAGAATTACAGATCTCACGGGAATATACTCGGAGGAGCAAATTCAGTAATAAAGAATAACACTGAAAGAAAAGGCAAAGAGCTTTGGACTGACAAAGAAGAAGGAGAAAAGATCAGGATACACAGAGCTTACACAGACAAAGAAGAAGCCTTTTACATAACCAGAGAGATCCATAAACTTATAGATAAAGGATACAAAAGCTCTGATATAGCAGTACTTTACAGGACTCACTCACAATCCAGAAACTTTGAAGAAGCATTTTCAAAGCAGGATGTTCTGTACAGGGTCATTGGAGGAACAAGATTCTATGACAGAAAAGAAATCAAAGACATTGTATCCTATATGAGACTCATACATAACAAAAAAGACAATCTCGCATTCAAAAGAGTTATCAATGAACCTAAAAGAGGAGTAGGGGACAAATCTATAGAAAAGATAGAGATGCTTGCTCAGGTCAGCGGAATATCTATGATGGGCGCTTTGGCAGATGAAGGCGGCATACAGATACTGACGAATAAATCTGCAGACAGTGTTGACGGGTTCCTTAAAATGATAAATAAGTATGCAGAACAGAAAGATCAGGAAAAGATCTCTGTGATATACGACGGGATACTTAAAGATTCGGGGTATATGGAGGCTCTTGAAGCACAGAATACTATTGAAGCGAAAAGCCGCATAGAAAACCTTATGGAATTCAAATCTGTGATATATGACTTTGAAGATCAGCAGCCAGAGGGCACCTTTGAAGAATTTTTAGAGAAAATAGCGCTTCTGACTGATGTGGACAATCATGACAGTAATGAAGATGCGGTATCTCTCATGACGCTTCACAGCGCTAAAGGACTGGAGTTCCCTGTAGTCTTTCTGCCGGGTATGGAAGAAGGAACTTTTCCGGGAAGAAAGGTATACGAATCCAATGAAGCCTTGGAAGAAGAAAGAAGATTGTGTTATGTAGGTATGACCAGAGCAAAGGACATACTGTATATGGTAGGAGCATCCGAAAGGGTCGTATACGGAAGAAATGAAATAAAAGAAGAGTCAAGATTCCTTAATGAAATAGATCCGCAGTATGTAGAAGTGCAGGATTTTGAGAACAGAAATACAGGTTTTTCGACAGAAAAGAGATATACAGACAGAATAAATCCGAGAGACCAGTTGAGATACTTGAAACATCAGCAGTCAGCAGTTACAAAGGGAGGCGCAGCTCAGGCAAAAAATGCTGATGTGCAGAAGCCTGCCTTTAACGGAGGCGAAAGGGTAAAACATACCAAATACGGAGAAGGTATGGTTGTAGGAATGAAAAAAGATGGTCAAAGTGAAATGATCACCATCATATTTGATGAGGCAGGAACAAAAGTGTTTGATGCCAGCATAGTAAAATTAAAGAGGATCTAAGGTGGAAAACCATGGGAACAGTAAATCTGATTGAAGAGAGAATAAAAGCTCTGAGAAAAGAAATAGAGTATCATAATGAAAGATATTACGATCAGGACTCTCCTGAAATATCAGACTATGACTATGATAAGTTGTCACTGGAACTGAGGACTCTTGAAAAGGAATTCCCGGAGTATGCTTCTGAGGATTCTCCTACTCAGAGAGTCGGAGGGACAGTGAAAAGAGAGCTCAAAAAAGTTGAGCATGATATACCGGTAATAAGTCTTCAGGACGCTTTTTCTAAAGAAGAAGTGATGTCTTTCATTGATAAAGTGACAGCAGAGCTGGGGGATACTGTTTTTGTGGTGGAAAAAAAGATAGACGGTCTGTCTGTAGTGCTTCGATATCACGACGGAGTACTTACAGAGGCTCTCACAAGAGGAGACGGGATCACAGGGGAAAGCGTGTACGAGAATTGTCTGCAGATACCTACACTCCCTAAAAAACTAAAAGAAAAGCTTCCTTATGTCGAGGTCCGCGGGGAAGTGTATATGACAAGGACTAACTTTGAGAGAGCCAATTTAAAACAGAGGGAAAACGGCGGGAAATTATACCAGAATCAGAGAAATATCGCAGCAGGAACATTGAGGCAGCTTGACAGCAGTATAGTAAAAGAAAGAGGGCTGGATATATTCGTATTTAATCTTGAGATCTGTCAGGGAAAAGATTTTGATTCTCATTCTAAGACTCTTGAATGGCTGGAAGAACAGGGATTTGAAGTAAGCCCTGAATACAAAATTTGCAGAAATTTTGAAGAAGTCTGGACGGCGGTAGAAGATATAGAAAAGGACCGATGGGATCTTGAGTACGGTATAGACGGTGCGGTCGTAAAGGTGGATCCGCTGGAAGAAAGAAAGAAACTTGGCATGACATCAAAGGTGCCGAGATGGGCAATAGCATATAAATACGAGCCGGAGAAAAAAGAAACGGTAGTAGATGATATACAGGTGCAGGTAGGAAGGACAGGCAGGATAACTCCTCTTGCAATGCTGAAACCGGTCAGGATAGCCGGAAGCACTGTCAGCAAAGCTACACTGCATAATCAGGATTATATAGACATGAAAGATATCCGAGTGGGAGACACTGTTGTGGTCCAAAAGGCAGGAGATATCATTCCGGAAGTCCTGAGTGTTGTAAAGGAGAAACGTCCGAAAAATACTGTAAGTTTTAAGCTTCCGGATAAATGCCCGATCTGCGGAGGAGCTGTTGTCAGAGAAGATGACGGTGCTCATATGAAATGCATAAGCGACGACTGTTATGGGAAGCAGGTTCGATCATTGACATATTTTGCATCGAAAGATGCGATGAATATAGAGGGATTTGGCCCAAGTACAGCTGAAGCGCTGTACGATGAAGGATATGTGGAAGAGATCGCAGATATATATTCGCTGAATAAACATCGTGATGAACTGATAGCTTCCGGCGTAGTAGGGCGGGAAAAAGCAGTGGATAATCTTCTTACAGCCATAGAACGCTCTAAAGAAAACGGTATAAACAGACTGATCGCAGGTCTTGGAATAAGAAATGTGGGCAAACAGTCAGCTAAAGTAATATCAGAGAATTATCCTGACATGGAGGCTTTAATGAAAGCTTCTGCAGAGGAGATCATGCAGCTTCCGGATTTCGGACAGGTAGCAGCAAATGATGTGGTGGAATTCTTTTCATCAGAAAAAAATCGTCTAATGATAGAAAAGCTTGCAAGTCTTGGCGTAAACATGAGATCTTTGGATCAGACAGAGAAAAAGGATGACAGATTTTCGGGAATGACATTTGTGCTTACAGGCACACTGCCTTCAATGACAAGGGATCAGGCATCTGAAATAATTCAGTCTTATGGAGGAAAGGTCTCGGGAAGCGTCTCAAAAAAAACATCTTATGTGCTTGCAGGAGAGGAAGCGGGAAGCAAGCTTACGAAAGCGCAAAGTTTAGGCATAAATATAATATCGCAGCAGGAATTTGAAGAAATGATAAAGTAGAGAGCGGTGAATGATTTGATACTTCCAATAGGAAAGCTTGAAAGCGATCTTCTGGACAAGATCGTGTTTAAAAGAATAAAGTACAAAAGACCTGAAGTGATCCAAAGACCCGGCATAGGAGAAGACTGTGCAGTGGTAGACTTCGGGGAGTATGAATGCATAATGTCAACAGACCCAATCACTGGTTCTGCAGAGGATATCGGTAAACTGGCAATAAATGTGACTTTGAACGACATAGCATCCAACGGGATAGAACCTTTGGGAATAATGCTTGCAGTGATGCTGCCATACGGTACGACCGTCCAGGACGTAGAAAAAATAATGAAACAGGCAGGAGAAGAAGCGGAAAAGCATCACATAGAGATCATCGGCGGACATACCGAAATAACGGATGCAGTCACCAGACCTGTTATAGTTTCCACTGCTATAGGCAGATGCAAAAAAGGAAAAAGTGTAAACTCGGCAAATATAAAAGTCGGAGACAAGATCCTGATAAGCAAAGAAATAGGCATTGAAGGGATAGGGATAATATCAACAGACAGAAGAGACAAGCTGGAAGGAAAGCTGACAGAAGAAGAGATCCTGCTTGCACAGAGTTTTATGAATATGACAAGCGTGGTCAAAGAAGGTGTTTTGGCAGGAGAAGTCGGCGTGGATGGAATGCACGACATAACGGAAGGCGGGCTCTTGGGGGCTGTATGGGAAATGTGTCAAACTTCAGGGCTTGGGGCTGAGATATTTTATGATAAGATCCCTCGTTCGCCAATAACAGAAAAGATATGCTCCTTACTGGATATAGATTTTCTCAGACTTATTTCCAGCGGATCTATGCTGATAGTCGCAAAGGAAGAGAATGCTGCAAAACTGATCTCAAAGGCGGCAGAGGAGAACATACTTATAACAGAGATAGGAAAGATAACAGAATCAGGAAGAGTCATGATAAAGGATGGAGAAACCATTGAAATAGCTCCGCCTGAGAGTGATGAACTATATAAAGCATTGAAATAAATATTTGGGGGATAAAATGAGTGAATTAAGATTTGACGGAAGAAAAAATGATGAAATAAGACCGGTAGAAATAACACCGAACTATATTATGCATCCGGCGGGATCAGTGCTTATACAGATGGGAAATACTAAGGTCATTTGTACTGCATCTGTGGAAGAAAAGACAGCAGCCCATCTGAAAGGAACCGGAAAGGGCTGGGTAACTGCAGAATACGGTATGCTGCCGGGGTCTACCTCATCAAGAAAATCCAGAGAAGGAAGAAAAGGCAAAGTTGACGGAAGAAGTCAGGAAATACAGAGACTTATAGGAAGATCTCTTCGCAGTGTTGTAGACATGGATGCAATGGGTGAACGTTCTGTATGGGTAGACTGCGATGTTATTCAGGCAGACGGCGGAACAAGGACAGCATCCATAACAGGAGCTTATGTGGCACTGGTGCTGGCTTTCAGAAAACTGGTCAATGAAGGTGTGCTTGAAAGCATTCCTGTGAAGGGATATATATCTGCAATAAGCGTAGGAATTATTGATGGACAGGTGAGACTGGATCTGCCTTATGAAGAAGACTCCAGAGCCGGAGTTGATATGAATATCGTAATGAACGATAAGGGAGAATATGTAGAGATCCAGGGAACGGCTGAAGACGGTGCTTTCACAGGTCAGGAACTTGCTAAGATGCTTGAATATGCTAAAAAAGGCTGCGATGAACTCATGGCAGTGCAGAAAGAGGTGCTGGAAGGATGTTAACAGTTATAGCGGCAACTCAGAATAAACATAAGCTTACAGAGCTTAGAAGCATAATGGAAAAATTCGGAATGGAAGTCATATCTCAAAGCGAGGCTGGCCTAGGAGATATAGACGTGGTGGAGGATGGAGACACATTTGAAGCTAATTCCTTCAAAAAAGCCAATGAGATAATGAAGCTTTCCGGAAAGATCGCAGTTGCTGATGATTCAGGCCTTGCGGTAGACTATCTTGGCGGAGCACCAGGTGTGTATTCAGCAAGATATGCCGGAGAGCATAAAAGTGATTTAGATAACAACAACAAGCTTTTGGCTGAGCTTGATGGCGTGGAAAACAGAAGAGCAAGCTTTGTTTCTGTAGTGACTATGGTGTATCCTGACGGGAAAGTTATTGCGGCAAGAGGAGAATGTCCCGGAACTATAATCCACGAGCCTAGAGGAGACGGAGGTTTTGGATATGATCCGCTGTTCGTTCCTGACGGATTTGAAAAGACCTTTGCTCAGATAACTGCAGAGGAAAAGAATACCGTGAGCCACAGAGCCAAGGCTTTAGAGAAACTGGAAGAAATGCTGAATAAGTAATGAAGTATCTTAAACAAATCGGAATAATAATATTCATATCATTTTTGGGTGAACTGCTGAACAGCATAATACCCTTGCCTGTTCCGGCAAGCGTTTACGGGATAGTGATATTGTTCCTGTGCTTGAACTTTAAAATCGTAAAAGTAAGAGACATCAAGGAAACCTGCAAATTCCTTATAGACATAATGCCTTTGATGTTTGTTCCTGCGGCGGTAGGCTTGATCGTATTATGGGATGTGTTAAAAGAATCCTGGCTGATTTATGCACTTATAACAGTGGTGAGCACTGTTGTTGTTATGGCAGTGTCCGGCAGGGCGACTCAGTTTATTGTCAGAAAAAAGAACAAGGCTGAGGAGGGACAGAAATGAAAGAGTTTTTAACTTCCTCTGTATATTTTGGAGTTCTTATAAGTCTGATGGCATACGGCATAGGAATGATATTGAAAAAGAAGTTCAAACTGGCTATATTTAATCCGGTGCTGATCGCAATAGTGCTTATAATTGCATTTCTTGCAGTGTTTGATATAGACTATGCGGATTATAACAGCGGGGCAAAGTATATCAGTTATCTGCTTACACCGGCAACGATATGCCTTGCAGTGCCGTTGTACGAACAGTTTGAAGTTTTAAAAAAGAATTTGACAGCAGTAATGATGGGTATAACCTCGGGAGTTATAACCAGCCTTTGCTGCATTTTGGCACTGGCGGTGCTGTTTGGACTGGATCATACCGCTTACGTTACTTTTCTGCCTAAGTCTGTGACTACGGCTATAGGTATGGGGATCTCAGAAGAGCTTGGCGGCAATGTTGCCATATCTGTAGGCGTAATAATAATCACCGGAGTGTTAGGAAACATGTTTTCCGGATTCATATGCAAAGTATTCCATATCACAGAACCTATAGCAAAAGGTATAGGAATAGGCTCGGCATCTCATGTTATAGGAACAGCAAAAGCATTAGAGATGGGAGAAGTAGAAGGAGCTATGAGCAGCTTGTCAATAGTTGTGGCAGGACTTATGACTGTGGCAGGCGCTGCAGTATTTGCAAATTTTCTTTAATTTAAAAATAAGACCGAACAGATCATCTGTTCGGTCATT
>JAFQKJ010000135.1 GCA_017397005.1 Bacillota bacterium | reverse complement strand
CAAATTCAAGTTTGTCTTACTTGTATTACAGCTACATCATAGCATACTTCTATCCATTTGTCTCGCTCCGGAGATGAGAATGCATAATTATCTTTGAAACTGTATATTTTTTGTTTACCAATATTTATCTCGGACAGAGAGAATCGTTATTATTTTTATGCAAATATTATCAATATTCCTACAAGCATTCCAAATATGGCCGCAAATGCCGGGAGTTTGCTGTGATACATAAGTATAGCCTGAGGCAGGATCTCACCGAACACTACATAAAGCATTGCTCCGCTGGCAAAACCTAAGCTGAGAGCCAGTCCCAAAGCCCCCATATCTCCTATGAGATATCCTATCAACGCGCCAATTACTGTAGGCGCTCCCGAAAGCGCTGTAATAAAAACAGCTTTTGCTTTATTCATTCCGCCGCTGATCAAAGGGACCGATACCGCCATGCCTTCAGGAATATTGTGAAGACCTATAAGTATCGCCAGTATCAGTGCGGAGCTTCCTACAAAAGTAGTATCACTGGCATAAGATGCACCTATAGTCATTCCTTCCGGTACATTATGCAGAGCTATTGCACTTGCCATTACTACGCCTGCCACAAAGAGAGCCACTTTATTGTCATTTTGAGCATAATGGACCCCATAATGGTCACTATGTATAAGCTCGTCCAGATCATCCGCAGTCTTAGGATGATTCTCATCTATATGAGGAACTTCAGGGTTTGTATTTTTATCTATAAGATAATTCAGCAGATAGATGACAGCCACACCCGCAGCCACTGCACCTATAACTAAAAATACACCTACATTTGTTTCTATGGCTTCCGTTATCAAATCAAAACAAACCACACTGAGCATTACACCTGCAGCAAAGCTGAGCAGCAAACTTACAGTACGATTGGAGTCCTTCTGAAGCATAGCTCCTATAAAGCCTCCCACGCCGGTGCCGACCACACCTGCGATGGTAGTTGCCAATATCAATGTTCCTATAACTCCCGTAACAGCCACCTCGCTTTCTAATATATTTTAACGACAAAATCATACATTTACCGATTAAGAATAATAGCACAAATATGCGATATATACAATAATTTCGCCATAAATAATCCAAATATAACTTCCTGTATAAAAACAGCTTTTCATAAATAACAGTGCATGATATTATATTTGAAATCGATATGTTTTAAGGAGTTTATTATGTATTTTAAAATCAATGCTTACGACGGTACAGATAAAGATGCTCTTTCAAGACGTAAAAATGCTCGTCCCCGTCATTTACAAAATATGATCAGAGTCATGCAGACTTACAGTATTCCTTGTGCCGGCGGTATCCTCAACGATGAAGGCACGCCTATAGGATCCTATCTTATTATGGAATTCCCTTCCAGAGAAGACCTTGATAAATATCTGGAAACCGAACCTTATGTCACAGAAAAAGTCTGGGAAAAAATAGAAATAGAAATTTGCAATCCTGTTATTGTTGACAGTGAAATGCGAGAATAAATAAAGAACGAAACAAGGGCTGTCATTCCATTAGAATGACAGCCCTTGTTTGGTCGGAGTGACAGGATTCGAACCTGCGACCATCAGACCCCCAGTCTGGTACGCTACCAAACTGCGCCACACCCCGAAAACAATAATACTATTACACACACATTATAAGCTTTTTTAAGGCTGTTAAATACAGCCTTTCTTTTCTATTCTGCCAGAAGAGCTTCTGCTTCTTCAGCAGTCAGCATATCATTCGACACCATAGCGCTCACCACTTCTTCCTGTCTTTCAAGAGCTCTTTCTTTGTTGGTGCTCAATGCATAAGCACTTGGAGCCTGCGGAAGACCTGCAAGAAGAGTTGATTCGTTTAAATCAAGTTCTGACGGAGCTTTACCGAAATATCCCATAGAAGCCTCACCAACTCCCATGTATCCGTCACCGTAGTATATGATATTTATATACAGCTCCAATATGTCATCTTTTGAATAATGTTTTTCAAGTTCTTTAGCTGCGATTAGCTCAGCCACCTTTCGGCTCATATCTTTTTCCATAGAAAAGCACAGGTTTTTTGCCACCTGCTGAGTTATGGTGCTGCCGCCTTCACTGTACTCTCCTGCTTTCATATTTGCTAAAGCCGCCCTGCCTATAGATTTAAGATTCACGCCGCTGTGTTCATAAAAGTTTCTGTCCTCAACTGATATTACAGCATTTATAAAATCATCCGAAACATACTCTATCTCAGCATAACTGCTGTCCAGCCTTGCTTCATCCACTCTGCTTTCAAGGCTCTGTTCTTCCATCTCAGACTTATACATAGAATAACCGTCAAAGCAGACCATGCCCACTTTGACGGATAAAATAATAACCAATATTAAGACCAGTAATTTTATAAAAAACCT
>JAFQKJ010000134.1 GCA_017397005.1 Bacillota bacterium | reverse complement strand
TTTAAAAAGGGCTCAAAAGTTACAGTTGTGATGAAAGCGAATCCTGTTTTATCTGTATGCGGATCAAACAGGATATGGTATAAAGTCAAATCAGGATCAAAGTATTATTATGTTTGCTCCGATAAAGTCAAACTGACCGGAAAAGCAAGTAAAACATCTTCTTCAGTTTCAGATACTTCAAATAACGGCAACATAGAAGACACTGGTAAAGAGATGAGCGATGAAGCGTTTGAAAAGTTTCTGGACGGCGAAGGCTTTCATGAATCTTATAAGAAAAAGCTTCGCAAGCTTCATGATGCACATCCGAACTGGGGATTCAGGGGCTATGTTACAGGCATATCCTGGAAGACTGCTCTTTCAAAACAGACCCGAAAAGGCACATCGCTGGTATCAGGTTCATATCCTAAATCTTACAGGGACGGGTCAAAACAGTACGAAAAAGGCTGGTACAAGGCTGACAGAAAGGTCGGAGCCTATTACATGGATCCGCACAATTTCCTTAACGGGAGCAGTATTTACATGTTTGAGGACCTTTCATACAGGCCTGAATATCAGACAGTATCTGTCGTAAGGGCGATACTGTCGCCGTCGAAACTGCCGGAAAATGGATTTACAGCAAAAGTATTCGTAAAAGCCGGAGAAGCCAGCAATGTAAGTCCTGTTTTCCTTGCTTCAAGAGCAAGACAGGAGTCAGGAAGCGGCGGTGACGCAGTAAACGGGACTAAGATATTGGGAAAGAAGGTTTATAATCCGTTTAATATAGGCGCGTTCGGGGGCACCAATCCTCTGTACAACGGACTTATATACGCATACGGAAAGGGGTGGACGACCCCTGCAAAGGCGACAGAGGGCGGAGCCAAAGTACTGGCTAAAAACTATATCGATCAGGGACAGTACACAATATATTATCAAAGGTTCAACTTAAGGAACGGAGAAAACAAGGTCGGCACACACCAGTATATGACCAACATAATGGCGCCTTACAGTGAAGCACTGTCGACAAAAAATTCGTATGTGAAGTACGGGATAACTGATCAGCCGCTGGTGTTTGAAATTCATATATATAACTCGATGCCTAAATCCACAAAGCTGCCTTAGAAAGAATCAGCTAAAAGAAAGATATTGCCGTAATCAAAAAAGACGGCAATTTTTTATTTTAGAATCAATTTACAAAGAAGGTTATCCGGTTTGATTAACAAAAAGCGATACATTATAATGATAATGCTGTTTATAGTGAATTTTTACAGCATTAAACGATTATGTCTGTGCTGCAGGAAAACCGTTATGAAGAGAGGGAGATAAACAATGATATCTTTTAGAAGAAAATGGCTGTGCATGATAGTTGCTTTATTCTTTGTATTCATATGCACACACACAGCAAATGCTGAATCCGGTGAAATAACGATCCCGGTGCCTCAGGAAAGTACCGAATATGCTGACCTTGAATCAGAAGAGTTCATACTTGTTATGGAAGAATCCTCTGGATCTTACCATATACCTGCCGGTGTTGAGGGATCCACGGAAGTCTATGCTAAATTAGAGCTGCAGAAGCGTGCAGAGATATGGGTAGACTGCTACATAGGGGGAGGCAATAGTGTAAGCTACGATCTGCTTCTCGCTGACAAAGAGACCGTGGTGACATCTTATACTAGAACCTGTAACCATATGAATGACAAAAAGCTGCTTTTGGGTGTTTTGCCTGCGGGAACATATTACCTTCGTCTGCATAATTTGCAAGTTAATAACAATGACTGCGCAGGCTATATTACTTCTAACTTTAAAACTAACCATTATGAGGAATGTGACGGTGTTGTTGATGATGACATGTCCAGCT
>JAFQKJ010000133.1 GCA_017397005.1 Bacillota bacterium | reverse complement strand
GTAAACAAAATTGCCGGAGAACTTGGAAAAACAGCAGCTATACAGATCAGGATAACACCGGGTGTGGACAGTCATACACACAAGTTCATATCTACAGGAAACATCGATTCAAAATTCGGTATTTCACTGAAAAAAGAAGACAGAAACGAAGTTATACAGTATGCATTGGATGCGGAAAATATCGACCTCAAAGGATTTCATTTCCATGTAGGCTCACAGCTTATGGACAACGAAGCTCACCTTATGGCTATGGATATAATCTTAGGCCTTGTGAAAGATGTAAGAGAAGAGCTGGGTTTTGTGACCAAAGAACTCAATCTCGGCGGAGGTTTCGGTGTAAGATATGTTGACGGAGAAGAAACTGTAAGATTAGAAGATTTTACAGATGGAATGATGGAAAAGATCAACAGGTTCTGCAAGGAAAACGGATTTGAACTTCCTATGGTATATATCGAGCCGGGCAGATGGATAGTTGGAAATGCAGGTATTACACTTTATACTGTGGGAAGCATTAAGACAATTCCTGATATCAAGACTTATGTTGCGGTAGATGGAGGCATGCCAGACAATCCAAGACCAATACTCTACCAGGCGGAATATGAAGCTGTTGTTGCAAACAAAGCCGGCAGCAAGGCTGACAAAACTGTTTCCGTGGTGGGCAAGTGCTGTGAAAGCGGAGACGTACTTATAGAAAAAACTCAGCTGGCAGAAGATATTGAAAGCGGAGATGTCCTCTGTGTATTTACCACAGGGGCATACAACTACTCTATGGCAAGCAACTATAACAGGATACCCAGACCTGCTATGGTAATGCTTAAAGACGGCAATGCAAGGCTGTCAGTAAGAAGAGAAACTTGGGAAGACCTTATAATAAGGGAAATATAACATCGGGGCAGGGACTAAAGAATTAATTGAAATGTTAGGAGATCAGTCATGGCAAGGTATGAAGAAAAGAAGAAAAAGAGTAAGAAACCGTTGATCATTATACTTATTGTATTGATCATACTTGTTGCAGGAGCGGGATTTTATGCTTTTGGAGGCACACGAAGCACAAATCTTGACGGAGAAGTCAGCATAACTATTCCGGAAGGAAGTTCAGCTAAAGCTATTACAAATGTGCTGATGGAGAATGACCTTATAATGAACGAGATCTCTTTTGAGTTATTTATCAGGATGAATAATGCTGCGGCAGATCTTAAGCCGGGAGACTATACTTTCGGACCGGGGAAAGTGACTTACGGAGATATTTTGTCTGAACTTATCAAAGGGGATATGATGGCAAATACTGTGATAGTTACCATCCCTGAGGGATATACTGTGGTGCAGATAGGGGAACTCCTTGAAAAAGAAGGTATAGTTTCTAAGGATGATTTTCTCAGCACTGCGGCTTCAATGCAGATGCCGTATGATTATATACCTGCAGGAACAGACTATACTCAAGTGGAAGGATTTTTATACCCTGAAACCTACTATTTTGACAAAAACAGCAGTTCTGAAGTACTGATAAAAACAATGCTTGCAGAATTTGATGAAATATGGACCGATGACAGACAGGCAAGAGCAGATGAGTTGGGAATGTCTGTAAAAGACATAGTGACTCTTGCATCTCTTGTTGAAAGAGAAGCTAGGGTTGACAGTGAAAGACCTGTTATAGCTGACGTAATATACAACAGACTTGAAACAGGAATGCTTCTGCAGATAGATGCAACTGTTCAGTATGCGCTGGGTGAACAGAAGGACAGACTTTTGTTCTCAGACCTTGAAATAGATTCACCATACAACACATATAAATATAGTGGGCTGCCTGTAGGGCCTATAGCATCGCCGGGAGTTTCCTGTATAGATGCGGCGCTTTATCCTGCAGACACAACTTATTTCTACTACCAGACTTCTGTAGCAGGAGATGGGTCCCATTATTTCTGTGAAACATATGATGAGCATGTTGCATACAGCGCTCAAAAAGAATAACCGGAATTGAGGATTTTTATGATTTATGAAAAATTAACAGAACATATCGGTAAAGATAAAGTCCTTAAAGATGTTCCTTTAAAGGAACACATTTCATTCAAAGTAGGAGGACCATGCAAGTGCATGGTTTTTCCGTCATCTGCAGAAGAGATCTCTAAAGCTGTAGAAATCTGCAGATCAGAAAAAGTTCCTTATTATGTATTAGGAAACGGAACTAATGTGATAGCTTTGGATGAAGGATACAAAGGCGTTATTATCAAAATAGGAAAGAACTTTGGAAATATTGCCCGAGAGGGAAACTGCTTAAAAGCTCAGTCTGGAGTTCTGCTTTCAAATCTTTCAAAAAAAGCTTATGAGTATTCCCTTACCGGCCTGGAATTTGCGGGAGGGATCCCGGGATCTGTCGGAGGCGGAATAATGATGAATGCAGGAGCCTACGGAGGAGAACTGAAAAATGTAGTCAGATCAGTGACTGCTCTCAGCTGTGAAGGGGAAGTATATACGATGGCGGCAGATGAATGTGAGTTTGAATACAGAAACAGCGTGTTTCAGAAAAACGGAAGCATAGTTCTTGAAGCTGAATTTGAACTGGCTGAAGGCGATCAGGATGATATACTTGCGGTGATGCAGGATCTTGCAAAGAAGAGAACAGAAAAACAGCCTCTTAATTATCCAAGCGCCGGCAGCACATTCAAAAGGCCGGAAGGGCATTTTGCCGGGAAACTGATACAGGACAGCGGGTTAAAAGGCATATGTATAGGGGGAGCTCAGGTTTCCGAGCTTCATGCCGGATTTGTTATAAATAAAGGAGGGGCTTCTGCTTCGGATATACTGGAACTGATAGAACTTGTCAAAAACACTGTATATGACAAGTACGATGTCATGCTTCATCCTGAAGTAAGAGTCATTGAGTAGAGAAAATGGACAGGATAAAATGGGATTACCATACACATACGGTTTACTCTCACGGTAAAGGGAGCATTGAGGACAATGTCAAAGTTGCTGTGAAAAAGGGACTTAAAAGGATCGGTATCTCTGATCACGGCCCGGGACATCTTACTTACGGGATAAAAAGGGCTAAGATAAAAGAGATGCGAAAAGATATAGAAAGCATAAAGCATAAATACCCCGAAATAGAGATACTGCTGGGTGTGGAAGCAAATGTTATAAATAAATCCGGGGCTTTGGATATCACTGATGAAGAGTGGGAACTGTTTGATTATGTTATGGCAGGATATCATTACGGAGCTTTCGGAGAAAAACCGGGACACGATTTTGGGGTCCATGCCAAGAATCTTGTTATGAACAGATTCGGGACAAGCACTCCAAAGATAAAAGCAGAGAATACGGAGCTTATGATCAAAGCTGTTTATGAAAACGATCTGCTGGCAATAACCCATCCCGGAGCCAAGTATGATATATATATTGCAGAGGTGGCCAAAGTCTGTGCAGAACGAGGTGTCTGGATGGAGATCAACAACAGCCATCCTTTCCTTACAGCAAAAACAATAGCCGAGTCTGCTGAATATGATGTAACATTCATTATAGGAAGCGATGCTCATGTGCCCCATAAAGTTGGAAACTGCGAAGATGCGGCTGCAAGACTTTATGAGTCGGGTGTAGATCCGGCCAGAGTAATAAATTTATTGTAAGAGACAGAAATATATACTGTTGAAAATATAATAGGAAGGAGTGAGAACATGAGATCCCTTATAGTTACCGGAATGTCCGGGGCAGGAAAAAGTAATGCCATAAAAATACTTGAAGATATGGGTTTTTACTGCATAGATAATATGCCGCCTAAGCTCATCAATCAGTTTATAGAATTAAATGAAATGGGAACCGGAGAAATCGACAAAGCAGCCTTTGTGATAGATATAAGGGGCGGCGAGTTTTTTGATGATCTGATGCACAGCATCAATGAACTTAAAGCTGCCGGCAGTAAGTTTCAGATCCTCTTCCTTGAAGCAAGTGATGAAGTCATCATCAGAAGATATAAAGAGACCAGAAGGACTCATCCAATGAGTGAAGGGGGAGGAGTTCATTCCGGTATAATCAAAGAAAGAAAAAGACTTCAGGATATTAGAAAAATTTCTGATTTTATCATAGACACCAGCACCCTGAAGCCAAATCAGCTCAGACAGACATTGAGCGACATTTTTGACAATGAAGATGCAGGCACCATAAAGAAACTGTCTATCACTATAATGTCTTTTGGATTCAAATACGGTATGCCTCTTGACGCTGATAACATATTCGATATGAGGTTTATACCAAATCCTTTTTATTTAAAAAGTTTGAAAAAACTCACCGGAAACAACCGTAAGGTTAGAGATTATGTCCTTAAATGGAATGAAACAAAAACCTTTATTGAAAGTGCTCATAAGATGATATCAGATCTGATACCGTATTACAGCAAACAGGGAAAGTCCAATCTTGTGCTTTGCTTCGGCTGTACGGGAGGACAGCACAGATCTGTGGCTGTTGCCAATGAGTTTTATGATATATTTAAAAGTGAAGGCTACAGAGTCAATCTGATACACAGAGATTTATAGCCCGTATGGGGGAATTGATAATGAGAGAATTATTTTGCGGAGAAGGACCGCGTATCACAGTTATAGGCGGCGGTACCGGAATGTCCGTTATCCTTAGAGGGATGAAAAGGATAACCGGTAATCTGGCTGCTGTAGTGACTATGGCTGATGACGGCGGCGGCTCCGGAATGCTCAGAGAAGATCTGGGGATGCTTCCGCCGGGAGACGTGAGAAGCTGCCTTTTGGCTCTTGCAGACGTGGAGAATGATTTCGGAGAGCTTATGCAGTATCGTTTTCAGGAAGGGATGCTTACCGGACAGAACATGGGCAATCTGATACTTGCAGGTCTTGCAAAGATGGCTGGAAGTTTTGAAAAAGGTCTTGAAAAGGCCCATGACATTTTCAGGATAAACGGAAGAGTTATTCCTGTTACTTGTCAGGAAGTTACTTTGTGCGCTCACCTTACAGGAGGAACTATAGTAAGAGGAGAATCTAATATACCTAAGACTGTTATTGCGGGAGAAGGAAGTATAAAGGATGTTTATCTTGAGCCATCGAATGTTCAGTGTCTTGAAGATGCAGGAAGGGCGATCCGAAGAGCTGACATAATAGTTATAGGTCCGGGGAGCCTTTATACCAGCCTTATACCTAATCTTTTGGTAGGGGGGATAGGCGAAGAGCTTACAGACAGTGATGCTATAAAAATACTGGTATGCAATGTCATGACTCAAAAAGGGGAGACTGACGGTTTTTCTCCTGCAGATCATGTGAGAGAGATAGAAAAGTATATGAGAGGATCAAAACTGGACTATGTTCTCGTTAACAACAAAGTGATCGATGAGGAGATCGCAGCAAGATACAGCGAAGAGGGATCTTATCAGGTATGTTTCAGATCCGGAGAAAAAGAAGCTTTGGAAAAACGAGGCATAAAAGTAATTGAGGATGATTTTATTGATATCAAGATGGGTTATGTAAGGCATGATGCAGAGAAGATAGCATTTAAACTTACAGAAATATATGATAACAGAGATCTTCCGTTGCTGTGTAATTTCTGCGGTGAAGACAGTTATACTTTGTAGAAACTGTATATGTGATATGATATAATTACAACAAAATATATTGATGAGGAAATACTATGAAGAAGGAAACCAGCGCAGGCGGAGTGGTCCTTGTGGGCAATGCCATTCTGCTGTTGAGGAAATATAACGGTGACTGGGTCCTGCCTAAAGGAAGAATAAAACCTATGGAGACTCTTGAACAGACTGCGTTGAGAGAAGTTTGTGAAGAGAGCGGAGTTAAAGGTGAGATCATATTCTACTTAGGGAATATTACATACATGCTTAATTCCAGAAATCCTAAAAGGGAAAAGACTGAAAAGACGGTACACTGGTACTTTATGCGGGCGAAAAATATGGAATGTGTCCCACTCAGAAGAGAAGGCTTTATTGAAGCCAAGTACATTCCTATAGAAAAAGCCATCGATCTTGCACGTTACGATGATGAAAGAAAGATCATTATAAAAGCGGCGGAATATTACGAAAAGGAACAGAACAAAGGGGAATAAGAATGTCATTTTCGTCGGACATTAAAAGTGAACTGGCGCAGATAATGCCGGATAAAAGATGCTGTATGCTGGCAGAGATCGCAGGAGTCCTGAGGACTTGCGGATCTATCAGGCTGGCAGGGCTTAATAAAGTCAATTACCGTCTTATGACGGAAAATGCAGCAGCGGCACGAAAGATCATGAAACTGATGAAAGAATACTTCGGTATAAAGCTGGAGCTTGTAATCAGTAAAAATATGATGCTCAAGAAGAATAATTTTTATGAGATGATCATAACTGAAGATATGCGCTGTCAGGAAATACTCAGAGAAACTGGTATACTCAAAGTGAAAGACGGATTCAATGTTTTTGATTACGGTATAGATGAAAGCCTGATCAAAAAGAAATGCTGCAAAAGAGCATTTTTAAGAGGAGCTTTTTTAGGAAGCGGATCCATTACCGATCCGGAAAAAGCCTATCATATGGAGATAGTTACTACCAATCCTGTTTTGGCAAAAGATATAATAAAGCTTATGGCTCAGTTCAAGCTGAAAGCTAAGGATATCGTCAGAAAGGATTCGACGGTAGTTTACATAAAGGACAGCAGTCAGATAAGTGATTTTCTGAATATTACAGGCGCTCATAAAGCTTTGCTGGAGCTGGAAAATGTCAAGCTGATGAAAGAGATGCTTAATATGACAAACAGGCTGGTTAACTGTGATAATGCCAATATGGATAAAACTCTTGCGGCTTCGGAAAAGCAGATCGCTGCAATAGAAAAAATTTTCAGAATAAAGGGACCGGATTATCTTCCATTGAAATTAAGAGAGATCGCTCTGCTCAGGCTGGAAGAAAGAGAAGCCTCTCTTCAGGAGCTTGGAGCTATGCTTGAACCGCCATTGGGAAAATCCGGAGTAAGTCACAGATTAGCTAAGATAATGGAAATGGCAGGTAAATTGTAGAGAGGTAGAAATGGATTTTGTACATCTTCATGTTCACAGTGAATACAGCCTTTTAGACGGGGCTGCAAGAATTAAAGATTTGATCAGAAAAGCCGTGGATATGGATATGAAGGCGCTGGCTATAACCGACCACGGGGTAATGTTTGGAGTCATAGACTTTTATAAAGAAGCCTTGAAAGCCGGTATAAAACCTATAATCGGATGTGAAGTCTACACTTCAGCAAGGAGTATGAAAGACAAGGATGCTGAAAAAGACAAGTACCAGGGTCATTTGATACTGCTTGCAGAAAATAACGAAGGTTATCAGAATTTAATGAAGATCGTGTCTATCGGTTATATAGACGGATTTTACTATAAACCGAGAATAGATTACGATGTATTGCGACAGCACAGTAAAGGGTTGATTGCTCTTTCTGCATGCCTTGCCGGAAATGTTCAGCGAAAGCTGCTGAACGGCGATTATGAGGGTGCAAAGGAAGAAGCTTTGGCCCTTAATGATATTTTTGGGCAGGGCAATTTCTTCCTTGAGTTACAGGATCAGGGAATGGAAGAAGAATTCAGGATCCTGCCTCTTCAGAAGAAAATGGCAAAAGAGCTGGGGATACCTGTTGTAGCCACAAACGATGTCCACTATGTAAACAAAGAGGACGCTAAGGCGCAGGATGTCTTAATGTGTATACAGACAGGCAGGACTGTAGACGAAGAAAACCGTATGAAGTTTGCTACGGATGAGTTTTATCTCAAGTCTCAGAGCGAAATGGAAAGGCTGTTTGCTGATGTTCCTGATGCTTTGGAAAATACAGTAAAGATAGCGGAAAGATGCAATGTGACATTTGAGTTCAACAACTATAATCTGCCGGAATTTGCACAGCCTAAAGGATTTAAAACTACTGAAGACTATTTGAGATATTTATGTGAAAAAGGCCTTAGGAACCGTTACGGTGAGGACAGTGAACTTCACAGGGAAAGACTGGATTACGAACTTAACACTATAGTAAATATGGGATATGTTGAGTATTTTCTTATTGTATGGGATTTTATAAATTATGCCAGAGAAAACGGCATAGTTGTGGGCCCGGGAAGAGGCTCGGCTGCAGGAAGCATAGTTGCGTACTGCCTGAACATAACTGATATAGATCCTATAAAGTACAATCTTATTTTCGAGAGATTCCTGAATCCGGAAAGAATAAGCATGCCGGATATAGATATAGATTTCTGCTATGAAAGAAGGCAGGAGGTAATTGACTATGTCATCAGAAAATACGGCAAAGACAAGGTTTCTCAGATAATAACCTTTGGAACCCTTAAAGCTAAGGCAGTTGTAAGAGATGTGGGCCGAGCCCTTAATATGCCTTACGGAGAGGTGGATGCCATTGCCAAAAAGATACCTTTCGATCTTCATATGACTATAGATCGAGCATTGGAAATGAATCCTGACCTTAAAAAGGATTATGAGGAAAATATTAAAGTAAAAGAACTGCTGGATATGGGCCGGGCTCTAGAGGGTATGCCCAGACACGCATCGACTCATGCTGCCGGCGTTGTTATAGCAAACAAACCTATCGATGAATACGTTCCTTTATATAACAGTGACAAAGGTCTTGCCACTCAGTTTCCTATGGGCACAGTCGAAGAACTGGGTCTGCTTAAAATGGATTTTCTGGGGTTAAGAAATCTCACTGTCATCAGGGACGCCATCGATATGATCAAAGAAAATCATGACGTTGAGATCGATTTTTCTAAGATGGATTATGATGATCCTAAAGTATATCAGCTCATTGCCAGCGGAAATGACTATGGGGTTTTCCAGCTTGAAAGCTCAGGCATGATATCTTTTATGAAGAACCTTAAACCGGACTGTTTTGAAGATATAGTTGCAGGTGTGGCTCTTTACAGACCGGGTCCTATGGATTCTATACCTAAATATATTGAAAACAAAAAGAATCCGGAAAAAATAGAATACATTCATCCGTCGCTGAAACCTATACTGGGGGTTTCCTACGGTTGTCTTGTTTATCAGGAACAGGTAATGCAGATCGTAAGAGATCTTGGGGGTTACACTTATGGCCGAAGCGACCTTGTAAGAAGAGCCATGGGTAAAAAGAAGATGGATGTGATGCAGGAGGAAAGAAACAATTTTGTCTACGGCAAACTTGATGATTCAGGAAATGTTGAGATCGCAGGATGTGTGAGAAACGGTATCCCGGAAGAAGCAGGTCATCAGATATTTGACGACATGGTAAAATTTGCGGAATATGCTTTCAACAAATCTCATGCCGCTGCTTATGCGGTGCTTGCTTATGAAACAGCATATCTTAAAACATACTATCCTGAAGAATTTATGGCTGCACTGATGACTTCTGTAATGGGAGATTCAAATCAGATCGCCAAGTATATCAGAAATTGTAATGAAATGGGTATAAAAGTGCTTCCTCCGGATGTCAACAGAAGCGGAAAGAAGTTTTCTGTTCAGGATGGGCAGATACGTTTTGGGCTCCTTGCAATAAAGAATGTAGGGGAAGGCGTTATAGATGAGATCCTCAGAGTAAGGGAAGAAAAGGGTAAGTTTAAAGATTTTTTCTCGTTCATAAATAACGTCGACATCCATCAGATAAATAAAAAAGCAGTGGAAAGCATGATAAAAGCCGGTGCTTTTGATTCTTTGGGTGCATACAGAGCACAGCTCATGGCTGTTTATGAAAAACAGATAGAATCCGCACAAAATACAGCAAAGAAGAATATAGAAGGTCAGCTTTCTCTTTTTCAGGATTTTTCGCAAAGCATACAGGATGCCATAGGAGACCAGGTGTTGCCTTCGGTGGCAGAATTTCCTCCTGAAATACTGCTTTCAATGGAAAAGGAAATGCTGGGACTTTACATAACAGGCCATCCTTTGGAACAGTACAGAAAAGCTATAGAAAGAGTATCAAGCATAGATACAGAAGTTATAGCTCATGCAGAGGATACAGGGGAAGTGTATGACGGTATGCAGGTGGTTTTAGCCGGCATGATCACTTCTAAAAAAACACTTATAACAAAAACAAACAAGAGGATGGGATTTATTCAGCTGGAGGATTTTTACGGCAGTGTAGAAGTCATAGTGTTCCAGAACAAATACGAAGAAGCAGCTGAGTTTTTTGATTCGGATGAACCTGTAGTGGTAAAAGGCAGGATATCCATGAAGGAAGATGAACTCCCTAAAATAGTGGCAGAGAGCATTGCGCTGCTGGACAAGAATATCCCTGAAAGATTAAATACGATACAAAAAGGGCAGACTTCAGTAAAGAAGGATGAAACTCAGCTTAAACCTATAATTCTGAGGATATCAAAAGACAGGGATGAAGCCGGAGCATTCAGGGATATAAAGATGATACTGACTGATTTTCCGGGGAATGTGCCTGTAGTGATAATATCAGAACGATCGGGCAGAAAGTTTAAAGCGGATAAATCAATGTATGTTGACGGTTCCGATGCTCTTATGGGAACTCTCAGAGCTTATGAGTTTATCGGGGAGGAATAAGATGATAAAGAGGATAGCTATACTTACCAGCGGCGGCGATTCCCCCGGGATGAATGCAGCTATAAGATCTACAGTAAGAACAGCAATACATCATGATATAGAAGTATTCGGGATAAAGAGAGGATATCAAGGTCTCATAGAGGGGGATCTTTTCAAGATGGATTCAAGGAGTGTATCAGATATCCTTGACCGCGGAGGCACTATGCTTTTGACTGCCAGAAGCGAAGCTTTTATGACTGAAGAAGGTTTTGCAAAAGCTTTGGATGTACTTAAGGAGTACAGTATAGACGGGCTTGTGGTAATAGGCGGAAACGGATCTATGAAAGGCGCAAAAGATCTTTCTGACAGCGGCATTGCGGCCATTGGCATACCGGCGACAATAGATAACGATCTTTCTTATACGGACTTTACTATAGGGTTTGATACTGCGGTGAACACTGCGGTAAATGCTATCGGAAACCTTAGGGACACATCATCTTCACACGGCAGAGTAACTATTGTACAGCTCATGGGAAGGCACTGTGGGGATATTGCTTTATTTGCAGGAATAGGCTCTGGTGCAGATGTGATAATTGTGCCTGAAGATGAATATGACGAGGATGAGGTATGTCGTCGTGTTATGGAAGGTAAAAAAAGAGGCAAGCTTCACTGCCTTATAATTGCAGCTGAAGGTGCGCCTGTGACTTGCGAAGAGCTTAAAACTATGATAATGGAGAAGACCGGCATGGAAAGCCGTATTACTGTTCTTGGCCATGTTCAAAGAGGAGGAAGCCCTTCTGCATATGACAGACTTATAGCCAGCAGGATGGGAGCCTATGCTGTGAAAGTGCTTTTAGAGGGAAGAAAAGCAAGAGCTGTAGGTATTAGAAATGAACAGATGATAGATATGGATATTACAGAGGCTCTTGAAATTAAAAGAGAAAAAAGAACAGAGCTCATTGAGCTTGGAGATATACTTGCAGAATAAGATCAGGGGAGAAGAGAGTAATGAAGAAAACAAAAATAGTATGTACTGTAGGACCGGCATCCAGCGATAAAGAGATACTGAGACAGATGATAAATGCTGGAATGGATGTGATGAGGCTTAATTTCTCTCATGGCAGTCATGAAGAGCATAAAGAAAGGATCGATATGATGAAGGAACTTCGCCAGGAGACCGGGCGTCATATCGGTATAATGCTGGATACAAAAGGACCGGAAATAAGGACCGGCGTTTTTGAAAGTCCTGTGGTTTTGGAACAGGGACAGAGATTTGTTTTAACTGCCAGAGATATAGTGGGAAACAAAGAAGGCTGTTCTGTTACATACAAAGAACTGCCTAAAGATATATCCGCCGGAGGAAGGATAATGATCGATGATGGTCTTATAGAGCTTAAGGTGGAGAGCGTAGACGGCACGGATATTAACTGTATAGTTATAAACAGCGGGACCGTGAGCAGCAGAAAAGGAATAAATCTTCCGGGAGTCAGAACAAATCTTCCAGCTATAACAGATAAAGATAAGGAGGATTTGATATTTGGGGCTTCCTGCGGAGTGGATTTTATAGCAGCATCCTTCGTGAGAAAACCGGAAGATGTGAAGCTCATAAGAGGCATTCTTGATGAGCATGGCGGAAATGAGATAAAGATAATAGCAAAAATTGAAAATCAGGAAGGTGTTGAAAATCTTAACGAGATTTTAGCAGTTGCTGATGGTATAATGGTTGCCAGAGGAGATATGGGCGTTGAACTTTCTCCTGAACAGATCCCTCTTATTCAAAAGAAAATGATACAGGCCTGCAACAAAGTCGGAAAACCTGTAATAACAGCTACTCAGATGCTGGATTCTATGATGAGAAATCCTCGTCCTACAAGAGCTGAGGTGGGGGATGTAGCTAATGCTATACTAGATGGTACAGACTGCGTTATGCTTTCCGGTGAGACTGCTGCAGGAAAATATCCTGTGGGAGCTGTGGAAATGATGAGAGACATAGCTGTGGCAACGGAAGAGTCTTTGGATTATGAAAATATTCTCGCGAAAAAGAAAGAACATCAAAGCGAGGACGTGACAAATGCTATAGGTTATGCTACTGTAATAGTTGCGGAGAATCTTAATGCCGCTATGATTTTGACAGCAAGT
>JAFQKJ010000018.1 GCA_017397005.1 Bacillota bacterium | reverse complement strand
TGCATATCTGATATATTCCATGCAGTTTTCATCATATCCGTTCAATGCCCTGAACGCATGATACACATCCATCATTGATGCCGAGAAAGGATTCATGATAGCACAGTTCATTCCCTGTTCAAGAGCATTCGCAAAGAAAGTCGAGTTTATAAGGTCTCTTTTTGGAAGGCCGAAAGAAATATTGGATACTCCCATGCTGGTCTTTATCCCTATTTTCTTTAACTGCTTGACCACTTCCAGTGCCACTCTCGCACTTCTCTGATCTGAAGAGATAGTCATTGCAAGAGGATCCACAATGATGTCTTTCTTATCTATTCCATACTCTTTTGCTTTTTCAACTATCTTAAGAGCGATCTCCAGTCTGCCTTCAGCAGTTTCAGGAATACCTTCTTCTCCCAATGTAAGAGCGATGACCGTACCGCCGTATTTTTTTACCAACGGGAATATCTCTTCCATAACTTTTTCTTTTCCGTTTACGGAATTGACCAGAGGTTTTCCGTTGTATATCCTCATACCTGCTTCCATAGCTTCGGCATCAGAGGTGTCTATTTGAAGAGGCAGAGCAGTAACAGCCTGTATTTCTTTTACCGCATCCCTCATCATTTCCACTTCATCTATTTCAGGAAGACCTACGTTTACGTCCAGGATCTGCACCCCTGCTTCTTCCTGTTTTACAGCTTCCCCAAGGATATAATCCATATCCTTGTTCTTTAAAGCCTCTTTAAGTTTCTTTTTACCTGTAGGATTTATCCTCTCCCCTATAAGTTTTGGATCATTACCTATCACAACCGCATGAGTATATGAAGATATCAATGTATGATCTTTCTTTTCAGGGTATTTGTATTCTATGCCCGAAGTCGCCTCTGTCATTTTCTTTACGTGCTCCGGAGTCGTTCCGCAGCAGCCACCAAGGATCATTCCTCCCTGCTGAGCAAGTTCCACCATATATTCCGCAAACTGATCAGGATCTATATTAAAAACAGTCTTGCCGTTTACTACTTCGGGCATCCCTGCATTAGGCTTTACTATCACCGGCACAGAAGCGTATTCTCTGAACTCACCTATGATCTCCAGCATCTTGTCCGGTCCAAAAGAGCAATTCATGCCGAGAGCATCTACGCCGAGACCTTCCAGCATAGCTATCATAGCCTGAGGTGTTGCCCCTGTCATAAGTCTGCCGCTGCCATCATAAGCATTTGTAACAAAAACAGGCAGATCACAGTTTTCTTTTGCAGCCAAAACTGCCGCCTTTGTTTCATATGCATCGTTCATAGTCTCTATAACGATGAGGTCCGCTCCAAATTCAGCTGCAGCCTTTACATTGTCTGCGAATATAGATACCGCTTCCTCGAAAGGAAGATTTCCTAAAGGCTCAAGCATCTTTCCTAAAGGCCCCATATCAAATGCCACGAATCTGTCATCACGGTCCTCAGCCGCCGCTCTTGCACAATCTATCCCAGCTTTTATAAGTTCTCTGTAGTCTTCAAATTTCTCTCTGTTGATCCCGAATGTGTTTGTGAATACCACATTGCTTCCTGCCTCGAAATATTTTTTATGCAGCTCCGTTATCCTTTCAGGATGCTCTATATTCCATCTTTCAGGAGATTCTCCCGGCTGTATCCCCATACATTGAAGCACAGTTCCGGTACCTCCATCAAGATATATCCTTTTTTCTTTTATCAAATCCAGAAGTTTACTCATTTTTTATCCCCATAATAGCAGTTATTGATTTTGAAGGAGTCATAAAACATAACTCATTTAACATAATTCCCAGAGTCCTTGCCGCATCCAGTCTGTCTGTCACCAGTTTCTGAACGTCGATACTGCAATCTCCGTAGCCCGGACTGTATCTTGGCCTGCAGTCTGTCTTTTCCGCAGCTCTGAGTTTTTTGTCTATAATGTCGCAAAAAGATTCCACCGCAGCAGAAGCCATTGCATCTACTATATAGTGTTCCGCAGCAGATCTTACTCGCAGCGTTGAAAGAAGCCTGTCTATGCCGATCCCCAATGTCACACCCATCATATATACCGATCCACATCCCATTAGGTTTTTATACAGATCCCGGCTGACGATCCTTCCGCAGCCCGGATCACAGACCCCTTCCTCCGGAAGGACCAGCTCCATACGAGCATAGGCGTATTTATATGATACCTTCTCATCGAAAAGCTCTTTAAGACTTATTATCTGCTCCGACTCCATATCACATTTGCCACCTAAACGCCGTTCGAATTCAGCAATGTCAATATTAACTTCTTCCGGCTGCGCAAAGCCAAACACTACATCCGAATAGATCATTTTATTATTTCCGACAAATTATTTTTGATAGCCTCTGCCACTTCAGGCTTGTTCATTGAGTATACATGGACTGCATTCACGCCATTGGCATACAGGTCGATTATCTGCTCTGTGGCATAAGCAATACCCGCCTGCATCATTGCTTCCGGTTTATCCCCGTATCTGTCAACTATCCTTACGAATCTCTGAGGCAGAGCATTCTGAGAGATTTCAAATATCTTTTTTATTTGCTTTGCATTTGTAACAGGCATGATACCCGCAACAACAGGAACATCCACTCCCGCTCTCAACATACGGTACATAAAGTTGTACAGGATATTGTTGTCAAAAAACATCTGTGTTGTGAAGAATTCGCATCCGGCTTCGGCTTTGATCTTAAGATATTCCAAGTCTTTCTGACCGTTTTCACTTTCAGGATGCTTTTCAGGATAACACGCACCGCCTATGCAGAAATCTCCGATCTCTTTTATCTCCTCTATAAGTTCATATGCATATCTGTACTGCATTTTGCTTTTATCAAATCCTTCTGGGATATCTCCTCTGAGAGCCAGAACATTGTTGATGCCCAGTTCTTTCAGCCTTATAAGCTCTTCGTGTACCTTTTCTTTAGTGGAAGAAACGCAGGTCAAATGGGCCATGGAATTTACTCCCGCTTTCATAAGCCTTGCTGCAATATCCCCTGTATACTGAGATGTTCCTCCTCCTGCACCATATGTAACGCTCATATAGTCTGGCTTAAGAGCAGCGATCTTCTCTGCTGCAGCCAATACATTTTCATACTTGTCACTTGTCTTTGGAGGAAATACTTCAAAAGACAGACTCGGTTTTTCACCTTTTATAACATCTATGATTTTCATCCTTCATCACTCCGTTTTCCCAAAAATATTTCTTCTTATCCAATCATTATATCCCAAAAACAAAAGAATTTAAAGAAAAATCCCTATCGTTCTTTATAATAAAGCATGCAATGGCAGAAGCCTTCAAATTCCGGGTCCTCTATCTGTGCTTTAAACTCCTCACATATGCATTTGTTTTCTTCTGTCCTCTCAAGTCTGCATGGGCAGTAGCCGCCGGTCCTCTTCAGTCCCTCTTTCACAGTTTCTACTACAGCTTTGTCTTCATTTAATCTTACAGCCATCACAAACCCTCCTTTACCAACTATAATATATCACTTTAAAAAGAAAATGTCCTCTAAATCCGATCCAGAGGACATTGTATATATTATCTCTTATTCTATTTTTCACTATCGCCGCATCTTTTAAGCAGCTCGTCCCATTTCTGGTCCACATATTTCTGAGTTGCTTCTATAGTCCACTCGTTCCCCGGTTTGAACATATGTGAGAACCTTCCTTGTTTTGAGAGGAATTCTTCAACAGGAAGCTTTTTCTTTGGTTCGTAGGTAAGTCTCCATACTCCATCTTCTATCTCGTACATAGGCCATACGCAGGTCTCCACTGCCAGCTTGCACATCAGTGCAAGATCCTCTGAGTTATATCCCCATCCTCTCGGGCACGGAGAAAGTACATTGAGGAAATTTGCTCCTTTTGTATATATAGCTTTACGAGCTTTCTCATGCAGATCCTTCATGTTTCCAAATAAAGTAGTCTGAGCCGCATAAGGAACCCCGTGAGCTGCAACTATAAGTGTAAGGTCTTTTTTGTTCTGGATCTTGCCCGGAAGGTCGTTTCCTGCAGGCGATGTTGTGGCATCCGCAAATCTAGGAGTAGAGGAAGATCTCTGAATACCCGTGTTCATATATGCTTCG
>JAFQKJ010000132.1 GCA_017397005.1 Bacillota bacterium | reverse complement strand
TACCGCCTAAGAATCTTTCGAGTTTTTCGAGCTCATGTCTGAGTTTCATTACTTCTTTCTTTGTGAGCTTTTCGAAAGTTCCGTCTTCTTCCATTGTTTTGATTTCGTATAATCTTCTGATTCTTCCGCTGATTGTCTTGTGGTTTGTGAGCATTCCGCCTAACCATCTCTGGTTAACGAAGTACATTCCGCATCTCTTAGCTTCTTCTTCAATAGCATCCTGAGCCTGTTTCTTTGTTCCTACGAAAAGGATAGGTCTTCCTGTTGCTGCAGCCTGCTGCATGAAAGCGTAAGCTTCATCGATCTTCTTTACAGTTTTCTGTAAGTCGATGATGTAGATGCCGTTTCTTTCTGTGAAGATGTATTCAGCCATTTTAGGGTTCCATCTTCTTGTCTGGTGACCAAAATGTACACCTGCTTCGAGTAACTGTTTCATTGAAATAATTGCCATTGTATTTCCTCCTTGGTTTTACCTCCATTCTGTTTTTCTTACTGACTACCCGGCCCTGCCAAGCACCATCAGCAAATCGCAGAATGTGTGTTTTTTTATAACATTTTCTGTGGCTCAAAAAATGTCCTTAAATACTATATATTAATAATGCGAAAAAATCAAGATTTTTCTCGATCTTTTCGCAATTATTTTAAATATTTTTTGACTGTTTTCCGGCATTTTTAAGGTTATGCCTTTCTTCTTATCATAAAGTTTTCTCTTACAGGTTTTTCGGTCTTTATCCTAATGATCTGCTGGGCATGAGGTGCCGCATCTATAGGTTCACCATCCTCATTATACATTTCTGTCAGCGTCTGTTTAAAGAATTTTTCTCCCGGCCCGAAGATCTCCACTTCATCTCCTGCCACCAGTTTATTCCTCTGTTCTACAACTGCATATCCTGTTTCTTCGTCATAGCTTTTTACAAGGCCCAGGAATACATAATCTTTCACATAACTGCTTGAATCGTAGTTCTGATCTTCATCTGTAGGTTTGTCAAAATAGAAACCGGTCGTAAAGTCTCTGTGGCTTACTTTTGTAAGTTCCTCATACCATTCAGGATCGAATTCATAATTTTCAGGATCTTCATAGTACTTGTCGATGGCTTTTCTGTATGCGCCTACGGTTACAGCCACATAGAAAATGCTCTTCATCCTGCCTTCTATCTTGAGTGAATCTATTCCCGACTCTATTATTTCCGGAATATGCTTTATCATGCATAGATCCTTGGAGTTGAAAAAATATGTTCCTCTTTCATCTTCTTCCACCGGGATGTATTCTCCCGGCCTTTTCTGTTCCACAAGGCTGTAGCTCCATCTGCAAGGATGAGAGCATGCACCTCTGTTTGCATCTCTGTGAGTCATGAAATTGCTTAAAAGGCATCTTCCTGAATATGATATGCACATAGCCCCATGAATAAATGATTCTATTTCCATAGTGTCAGGTGTCTTTTCTCTGAGTTCTCTTATCTCGCCAAACGACAATTCTCTTGCAGTAACTATGCGTTTCACGCCCATAGAATGCCAGAATGAAGCCGAAGCGTAATTGGTAGTGTTGGCCTGAGTACTGAGATGGATCTCTGCTTCCGGCATTACCTGTCTTATAGTATAGATAACTCCCGGATCTGATACGATAAATCCATCAATAGGAATATGCTTTATACGTTCAAGATAGGATGTCAGCATGTTTATATCCTGATTATGGGCAAAAACGTTTATAGTCATATATACACGTTTTCCTCTTTCGTGGGCAAACGCGGTTCCATCTTCTATTTCATCTACAGTCAGATTCCCTGCCGCCGCCCTCAGACTGAAAAGCTCGCCTCCAAAGTACACGGCATCTGCGCCATATACTATAGCTATCTTAAGTTTTTCCAGATCTCCTGCAGGAGCCAGAAGTTCAACTCTTTTTGTTTTTTCATTTATCATAATTCTTTCCTTTAAATTGACTTATTTTCAGCTTTTTGTTAATATTTCTATCATGAAGACTACCATAAAAAAAAGGACCTATCAAGCGATT
Source organism: Bacillota bacterium (assembly GCA_017397005.1). GTDB lineage: Bacteria > Bacillota > Clostridia > Peptostreptococcales > Anaerovoracaceae > RGIG1899. The sequence goes on along the minus strand of JAFQKJ010000132.1, from coordinate 31,102 downwards.
TATAGATTGCTTAATTATATAACACCATTAAACTGGGACTGCGGAAAACTCTGCGGAGCAGCCTGCTGCATGAGCGAAGGCGAAGATATGGTCATATACCTTCTCCCGGGAGAAGAAAAAGTCTTTACCAAGGAGGAAGACTGGCTCATCTGGGACTATGACTATGCAGAAGATTATGATTTCCCTGAATCCTGGCACGGAAAAGTTTATTATGTTAAATGCACTACCGCTCCGGTATGTCACAGGGAAATGCGCCCTCTGCAGTGCAGATTCTTCCCTTTGACTCCTCATCTTTCCGAAGACGGAACTCTGCATCTTATACTTTCTCCTGTTGAACTTCCGTATACCTGCCCGCTTATAGAAGAAAAAACGGAGCTTGAGCCCCGTTTTATAAAAGCAGTTTATACTGTATGGAAGCATCTCCTGAGAGATCCTCTTATCTACGATCTTGTAGAATATGATTCATCCGACAGGGATGAAGATCAATTAAATATCGTCATTTGATCACAGCCGAACTCATCGTATGGAATGAAAATGCTTAGGGAAGATTCATAATCTGTTTCTCCCAGATCCATGGTGAACTTTATCGGCTGTGTTTTTATCTGCAGCCCGTAAGTATCCAGCGAAAAAGTTATTTCATCATAAATCTCATCCAAAGTCTTTCCGCCATAATCTCCATCCGGAAAATCATAACTCAATTTTTCTGCTATAAAATCTTTTATAACTGTTTCGTGATCCGCTCCGGCTTTAAAGAGACTTGAAAGCTTGACTTCTTTTCCGCTCAGATCGTATACATATCCCGTTGAGGACTCTCCCCAGTAATTAGCTTTATAGTATGATTCGGAATGGATCAAATTGTAGTAGTTGCCGATCCTGTTCACACGAACTGTATTTGTATATCCATACTGATATGCAGCATTTGATGCCGCCTCACTTTTAAGCTGTGACGCCAGATCACTGTTGAAAACACTAAGTTTTTCAGCTTCTGCCTTTATATTGTCAGGAGCATCAGGAGGGTAGGTGCAGCTCATTCCGAAATGTACGTTTGCACTTCCCTGCGGAACATCCAGTTGTGCTTCAACAGCTTCATCGCTTCCGTATACCAAAAGGTATTTCTCTTCGCTTTCAGAATAAAGATCTCCACTGCTCAAATATGCCGCTAAATTTAAGTGTTCATATATCCTGTCATACCCTACTGCCACCTCGTAAGGCGCAAATGCCGTCATATAAAACTCAGGATTTGTGTAATCGAATACCAGATGTATCTTGTTATCACTGAGATAGAATTTCTGATCTTCTTTCACACCTTTAAAGGCTCCGACCATCAGATATTCCTGAGACGGATCATAGAAATCCCCGCCATAGTAGTTTTTACCTATAACATCTATATCTTCAGCCGCCAGTTTATTTAAAGCGTCCATTCCTTCTTCACTCTGGATCAGAGAACCAATACCTATCTGTTCACCGGTATTAAGATCAAAATTTAAAGTATGGCAGTCAATATAGTGAATACCTCCCTGATTTACGGTTTTCAAAATCAAAACCGACAATATATCATTAAAATTACCCATTACATTCATAGAAATGGTTTCCGATGATTTTTTCACCGAAGTATCTATCACTGATGATATTCCTCTGTAAGCGGGAAGCCCGTCCGACATGAGTTCACTGTATTTTTCTTCTATAGCTTTATTGATCTTATCTTCAGTTCCGGAATCCTTTAAACCTGAAATATGAAGTTTAGTATATAGATAGGTCTCAGGAGCATTTTCATTGAAATTTTCCATCTCTACAGTCTCTGCGACGATGCAGTTCTGTTTTAGACAGGAAATAAATTCACCTGCTCCCGCTCCGGCAGATGCGTTCTGAGAACATCCGCACATCATAAATGCCAAAGCAAACATCGCAGCCAGTAAAACAGCAGCTTTATGTCTTTTAAAGTTTAACATAACCCGCCTCCTCTATGAACTGCTGACCGCTATCACTTAACAGCACTTCTATTATCTTTCTTGCCTGACTGTCAGCCGGTGTATCCGCTTTTATTACCGCATTATAGTAAAATGCACACGGATATTCCATAGAAGTTATCGTCTCCACCGAAGGCATAACTCCGTCTACCGCTAAAATATACACATTTTCAGGCAGATATCCAGACATATAATACCAATTGTCGTATTTAATTTCCTTTATTTCTGACTGACCCATTACCACAGCATCAGCTTCATCCTTTGTGATACCAGTCAAAATTTTGTCTGCTTCAGGATCTTCAAGAGTATAAAAAACATAACACTCTCTTGCCACAGGTATGATCTCTACATCGACTCCTTTAGCTTCAGCCTTTGCTTTTATCTCTCCATCCTTTTTATCCACTATTATAAGTTCAGCAGATGAAGCCAAGAGAATTTCAAGGGCTTTGTTTCCTCCGTTATGTTTTACAGCCTTGATAACATCTTCCGCTCCTGCGCCTGTCAAAGCACTGCATAAAGCTTCAGCCAAAGGCAAAGCAGTTGCGGAGCCGTCACACACAGGATATTCCGATAATTCCATTATCGGTTCCATATTGACTTCAGCCTTTTCCTTTCCAGGATCGCTCCCTGCCGAACCGCAGCCTCCTGCACATAAGGCGATGATCAGGCCGGTTATTACAGCCAGCATCCATTTTCTGTTTCTCATAAATCTTCTCCCTTTTGTTTTGATACCCCTGTTTTTATACCTTTTCAACTATGATGTGAGTCTCTTTATTCACGTTTCCTTCTTCATCACAGTATACTATAAGTTTTATGCCGTCTTTTATAAGCACTGAGTAGAAATGATCTGTCCAGCCGTAGCCACTCTTATCCTTATGAAAATCTCCCCACACAGCAGAAGGTTTAAAATCTTCAACCTCTATTATCTTTTTAAGAGCAATGCTTACGGATGTGCAGACGGATTCTTCGGAAGGAAGTCCATCCTCACCTTTTTTATCATCGTATGTAATATACATAGTCTCAGCAAATTTGGTGTGGTAATAAATACCTCCGTTCCAGTTTTCATATCTTGTAAGTTTGCCGAAAGTATCTTCCACAGTTATTCTTCTCTGTCCCAAAGGTGATACATGCCAGCTGGTAAGGACCGCATCTCTTATCTGTTCTTCTATCGATACCGGAGCATCTTCATCATCGGAACTGCTTCCTTCACCATCTTCACTCTCTTCATCATTAAACATCACTGCCGGCTGAATACCGTCATCCATAGCCGGATCCTTCTTTTCCGGTTTGTCATTTTCTGGTTTATCATTTGCCGCTTCTTCTGAAGAAACCTGTTCGCTCGAAGGGTTGTCAGACACTGCATTTATAACGGTTTTTGCCCCAAAATATACTCCCGATCCTATAAGGAGCAGAAAAATAAGACAGAAAACATAAAATCTCTTTTTTATTACTACTTTCTTTTTTCTTCTGGATTTTTTTGCCATTGTATCGCCTTCCTGTTTATATCATGTATTTTTAAGTTATTTGATCTATACAACATCATTATCAGATAATTTTATCATTATTTTCGATAAAAATAAACGGTTATTTTCTTGATAATCACGCAAAATAAGAATCTGAGGAATAATTATTGCCCTGAACAGGAGGATAAGATGAACAATTCAAAATACGGAGATATATCGAATAATCTAAAAGAAAACATAGATCTGCTGAAAAAACTTACATCCGGCTCTGCGGATCTGGTGATAAGAGAAATAACTGTAAATGGAATAAAATGTGCTGCTGTAGCAGCTGAAGGAATGGTCAATTCTTTCTATTACTCATCTATAATAACAGATAATCTATATGATGATGCTTCAGGAAAGTCTTATTCTCCCCAGGAACTTTTCGATCATATTTATGGGCATAAAGTAATATCTCCCGACGAAAAAATTTTTTACACTATAGACGATTTATTCATTTTCATATATTCCGGATTTGGAGTCATACTGGTGGATGGAGTTTCCTCCGGGATATCCTTCGGAGTACAGGGATTCAGCTTTCGTTCTGTGAACACTCCTACTACAGATGCAAACATCAAAGGTTCTAAAGAAGGGTTTACCGAAGCTATTAAAATCAACCAGACCCTTATCAGAAGAAGGATAAAATCTCCCGACCTGGTATTTGAACCTATAAGAATGGGCAGTAACAGTAAAACAGACTGTGCTCTTGTATATATGAACGATTATGTCCCCAAAAAGATGCTGGACACCATAAGAAAAAAACTTAACAACGCAGATATAGATATGGTGCTGGAAAGCGGCAGTATCAAAATGCTGCTTACCACAAAGCCTCTGTCGCTGTTTTCAGAAATCGGCACCACTGAAAGGCCTGATACCCTTGCCAAAAAGCTTTATGAAGGCAAAATAGGTATAATGATAGACGGAACACCTTTCGTTATCATAGTTCCGTTTCTTTTTGCAGAACACTTCCACAGTCTTGATGACTTTGCTTATAAAGCCATCTATTCCAACTGCATACGTTTTCTAAAATTCTCAGCCTTCGTTATATCTTTCCTGCTTCCCGGACTGTATGTGGCAGTAGCCACTTTCCATACTCATATACTTGCAGGGCCAATGGAAAACAAGATAATGGAGGCAGAACAAACCATGCCTTATTCCTTCCTGCTGGAAGCTGTGCTTATACATTTTGCTTATGAAATAATGAGAGAAGCAGGGCTTAGGCTTCCTAAAGAAATAGGGCATGCCGTCAGCATAGTCGGCGGCCTTATAATAGGTGATGCAGCGGTATCTGCAGGAATAGTAAGCGCTCCTATGGTGATCGTTGCCGCTCTTGCCTCCATCAGTGCATTTGTAGTTCCTGCTTTAATGGATTCTCTGGTAATGCTCAGATTTCTTCTGATCTTTTTAGGCGGATTTTTCGGAATGTACGGAATAGCTCTTGGCATTATACTTGTCTGTGTAAACATCTGTGCCAAAACCGTATTCGGGATCCCTTATTCTTCATCGGTTTCCCCTACCAGTGCCAGATCATTTGCTTCATTTCTGTACAAATCGCCTAAACAGCAGTTCGCTTCTCCAAAGGTCCCTAAAGTATTTGAGATGCCTGGTTCTTCTTCAATAACAGATACCGAGGAAGATGATATGTCCTTGAGCAAGCCTTTGATGGTATTGCTTTCTTTGGCCGCTTTTGCCGCTGCAGGATTCAGTGCATGGGTCCTGGTGCTTTTTACCAGCAGGATGATACTTCCAGACCACAACATTATACTTTTACCTATTCCTATGCTTGTGCTGACCATACTCTGTAAAAACTGTTCAAAACCCGGCTGCGACAGAGTTTTAATGCTGTTTCTGTTCTTTTTATCTTTAGGAGCTGCACTGCTGTCTTTCAGCTTTATTATAGACGGGCTTACTTTAGAAACTTTAGCAGCATCTATGATCAAGGAGAAATATCTGTTTGTTTTCCTTCTTGGAGATTTGATAATAACTATACTGTTTTTGCCATTCTGTTTCAAAAAAAACATTAAGAGCTTTGGCGCTGTGATACTGCTGGAACTGCTTTCACTTCTTGTTATACTGGAAATGACTGCCTCGGCTATGATCGGCCTTTTATCTTTTTCGGTGTTGTTTGTCGCTGCTCTTGTGTTCGTAAAACTCACCTATGCAGCAAATATCATCAACACCACAGTAAATATGTTTCGAAAAGAACAAAAAAATTTAAAACCCCAGATATGCACAGCCATCTTCATTCTGGGGTGGGTGTTTATGTTTATTTAAAATATGACAATGCAACTCCGTCGCCTATGGCTAAAAGGGATGTTTCAAAGCGAGGATCTTCGCTGAGGAATGACAAGTAATCTTTCATCCTTCTGGATATCGTTTTGTTGCGTCTTTCATCTATAAAAGAATCATCACAAGGCATTCCTTTATACAGAACATTGTCTGAAATTATCAAAGTATCATGAGTCATATTTTTTTCGCACAAATCAAAAAACCTTCTATACTGGCCTTTTGCAGCATCTATAAATATTATATCGAAGTGTCCTTCTATATCAGGAAGGATCTCTTCGGCTTTCCCATGGATAACGTTTATCCTGTCATTAAGCCCTGCTTCCTCTATATTAGCTCTGGCTTTGTATACCGATCTTTCCCTTACTTCAATAGTAGTGATCTTTGCCTCAGGGGCTGCAAGGCCGTAACATATAGCAGAATAACCAATTGCTGTTCCGATCTCAAGTATCCGGCGAGGCTTTTTTATACTGCATAACGTATATATCAATCTCTCCATATCACGGGTTATTATAGGCACAAGGGTCCTTTCTGCAAATTCCCTCATCCTGCAAAGCTGCTCGTTATCCTGCCTGTATAAAGAAAACACATAATCTTCAACTAAAGGTTGTGTCAAAATGCTGATATACAACACCTTCTTTCATCAAAATACTGTTATATTTTAATTTTATTGTATTTGATTGTCAACCGGGATGATTTGACCCATAAAAAATGTCCTTTTGTTTATATAAAAACGCTTTTATATAAACAAAAGGACTATAGCTTTGAAGCGAAATTAACTCGCCTTTCTTTCTAACCTCAATTTGTCTGCGATAATTGCTATAAACTCTGAATTTGTAGGTTTGCCTTTATCAGTATGCACTGTGTACCCGAAAAGCTTATCTATAGTATCTATCTTCCCTCTATTCCATGCCACTTCTATTGCGTGTCTAATTGCCCTCTCCACACGGCTCGGTGTAGTATTGTATTTCTTCGCGATCGCCGGATACAGTTCCTTTGTTACTGCACTTAGAAGATCGATATCATCGACCACCATAGTTATTGCGCACCTGATATACTGATACCCTTTGATATGAGCCGGTACTCCTATTTCATGTATTATATTTGTTATTTCCATTTCCAAGTCTGAATTATGTGTTTCAATTTGCCTTCCAAACAGGTTTATCTTATCAAGCACCCCATCATTTCTTATCTGAAATATTGAGTCACTATACATCTGAGTTATCCTTTTATTCAACATTTCAAGATCGAAAGGCTTCACAATAAAATATTCTGCACCGTACTGCATAGCCTTCTTGATAACTGAATCCTGAGATACTGCTGATACTACTATTACTTTTGTATTTCCGTTTGCGTTCTTTGCTTTGATCCTTTCCATTACTTCAAATCCATCAAGATTTGGGAGGACAACATCTATTAACAGAACATCCGGTTCTTCTTTGTTATACAGATCCATTGTCTCAATCCCATCGTGGGCAGTCCAGATAATCTCTACGCTATCTTTACTCTTAAAGTATTCTGACAATATACAGCAGAAATCTCTGTTATCATCAGCAATGCCCACACGAATCTTTTCCATTTTACTTTCCCCCTTCCGGTAAAATCCTCATTATGACATACCGCTTCATTTAGCGACAATATCAGTTCATCCCCTCATCAAGTATTTTAATGGATTATTTTTACTTTGCAAGTAAAATATATCGCATATTTAGACCTTTTTCATTTTAATTATACAACAACTTGTGTTTTTCGCTTTCCACAAGACCATCTGTTTTGTCAGCTTCATTCAGCATCCACTCAATATAAACAGCATATCCCTTTTGCGGATTATTGACGAAAACATGAGTCACCGCGCCTATGATTTTGCCGTTTTGCAGTATAGGGCTGCCGCTCATACCCTGTACTATGCCACCGCTTTTTTCCAGAAGTTCTTTATCAGTTACCCTTATTACCATACTTTTCGTTGATGGCGAAAGCTGTCGATTGATTTTTTCGATTTCTATCTCATATTCCTTAACACCTTCCCCATCTATAGTAGTCAAAATAGAAGCTTTTCCTTTTTTAACTTCATTTTGGTATCCTATCTCAACAGGTTTTCCTAAAGCCGCCTTTTCCATTTCACTATAGCTTATGCCGAAAACCCCAAAATCAGAATTTATGGCAACAGTGCCTAAAGGATGGTCGCTTTCATAGAATATTCCTCTGACCTCACCGGGTTCTCCGCTGGCGCCCTGTTTCACAGATACGACTTTTGAATATAGTATCTCTCCATCAGCAGCCTCCAGCAGCACACCTGTATCAGGATCGGCTATCCCATGTCCCAATGCTCCGTAAAGACCCTCCTCAGGATCATAAAATGTTAAAGTCCCTATTCCTGCTGTTTTATCTCTTACCCATAGTCCCAATCTATAGCTTTTTTCATCAAAAGAGAAAACAGGCACAACTTCGGCAGTTATTTTCGTACCGCCTCTTTTTGCTAAAATGCTTATTTTCTTACCTTCAGGAACAGAATTAACTATTTCCTGTACCTGAACAGCGCTGTATATCTTCTCTCCATTTACTTCTATAATATTATCTCCTATCTGAAGACCCGAATTTATACAGGGATTAACGCTCTCTTCGCTGCTTACAGGTATATCTTCCATACCTACCACTATCACTCCGGCCACATTCATTTTTACTCCTATAGATTGCCCTCCGGGTACCAGCGTTTCCCTTCCTCTTACACTGACTTCTATTTCTTTCAAAGTTATCTTGTCAAATAGCGTAAAATACAGCTTTGCATCACTTTTATCCTGTACAGATATGTCAACACTGTTTTTCAAAAAACCTTTATCTGACTCAGAAGCCATTACAGATACAGCATCATCTCCGGTAATTCCAAAAGGAAAGTTTAAATCAACTGTTTTGATCTCATCCTCAAATATGGTTATCTCATTCGGCATAGATACGGTATACACCCCCACAACTGCAATGATCAGCGTAAGCACTGCTGCCATACCGTATATTATTCCTTTTCTTTTTTTACTGTACATACGTCTACCCTAACTTTCAAAATCCTGTAACAGGCTGTTCAATTCTTCCATCGTATTCAAGACAACTCCCTTTTTCATCATCCTTTTATCGTTTTCACTTAGTAAGGCATATGGTATCTGAGTTTCACAAAAGAATGCTTTTCCTCCGTTCGGATCTATAGAATACACATTTACCGTTCCATTCTCCGCCACGACTTCATATTTATACCCTTCCGACATCGGTATACCCTCGTATGTTTCATTTATCGGCTGATCCTCATTTAATAATACCGCACTGCTTTCGTTATAATGATCTGCATAACTGTTTGCAGCATACAGTGCGACCAGAGAGATCAATATACATATCAGAGCCCAAAATGCCTGTCTGCTCTCAAAATACCTGCTGTTATTAACCACCTTCATCATCTCCTTTTCCCGTTTCGACTTTTATTAAATAGATAATTCCCTAAATTTTTACTGATTATACACCGGCATGCATAAAATAAAAAAAGAGCAAACTGCGTTTGCTCAAATTTCAGTATACACATATCATATCTTTTATATTCTCATATTTTGCTTCCCCTATACCTGTTACATTCATTATCTCTTCGTTGGTTTTAAAATTCCCATTGACATTCCTGTACTCTATTACAGCCTCTGCATAAGACTCTCCTATCCCCGGCAGTTCCATCAATTCTTCTTTCCCCGCAGTATTGATATTTACTTTTCCAGCCTCACTGCTCACAGATATTTCCTGACTGTTTTCATCTTTAAAAGGAATATAAATTATACTGCCGTCAGTTACCTCCTCTGCCAGATTCACATATTTTGTATCTGCAGTATCCAGCAGTCCGCCAGCTTCCTCTACTGCTTCGTAAACACGGCTTCCTTCTTTTATTTTCACTATTCCAGGATAAATCACAGCACCTTCTACATCAATTATCATAATGGAATCTTCTTCATAATATTCGCCTGTCTGTTCATACTCATATACCACATCTTCCTTATAGCTTAAATCCTTTCCGCTCTCTTCTTCCTCTCCTCTCATTCCCATTCCGTATTTTATGAAAACACTCACAAGAAATATCCCCAGCATAACGGAAAATACTATGACTTTTTGTTTAAGAGTCAACTCCATATAAAAAACCCCCTTTTGGTAATATTTGTAATATTTTACCATATCAGGAGGTTTCTTTCAATTTAACCGAGCAAATACAGAGGGATCAGTTCTCCCTTTTCAGACTCGGTATACATTTCTTCACGTTGAACATGGAATTCTAATCCCTGTAGTTTTTCTCCCATGTATTCTTTAAGTTTTACTATAATTAATTCGGGATTAAGATGAGAATTGCTGCCCGTATCTACCACAACTCTTATCAAAGCTCTTTCCGAAGAGGCTTCCTCTACAGTTATGCTTCTCACTTTTGCTCTTATATCCACTTCTGTTTCTTTGCCGGATTTTTTCTGAACTTTTTTTACGAGTATCTTTTCCATACTTTTGAAATATGCAGCAGCCTCACAAAGGGCTTTTATTTCTTTACCCGTTTTTGCTTCATCGCAGCCTATAAGATACTCACCTTTTGTTATGATGGCTCCCATTGCTTTTTTTGTGTCTTTGAGCACACTGCAGGATACTATGTCGATACCCTCAGGCATTGCACCAGCCAGTCTGCCCAGAATATCTTCCGCAGCCAGATCTGTTTGAGTTTCAAATTCTATATATTCCCCTCTGCTTGTATACCCCAAAGAAAGAGGCTGAGCTATGCTCATTTTAGGATGAGGCGAATATCCTTCTGAATACCTGAGTTTTATATCCGTTCTTTTTAAAGCACGCTGAAAAAGCCTCATTATATCAAGATGAGAAATATATTTCATACTTCCCTGTTTTGTCCATTTAACTAAATACTTCATGATCAACACCTAAATACTTTATTTACTCCGCAGGCATTGCAGCCTTCTCTGCAGTCCTTGGTTATTTCTCCTGCCGCCGCCTTTTTGTTTTCTTCCAGATAGAACTCTTTTTCAACAGAGGTACCTATAAGATCCCAAGGAAGGATCTCATCATATCCCCAGGCTCTTCTTGCATAAAATTCAGGATCTATACCGGTATTATCAAAGGCCTGAAGCCACTTTTGAAAATCAAAGTGTTCTCCCCAGCCGTCAAATTTACATCCAAGCCTTAAAGCTTCTGCTATAGCTTTATTCAAACGGCGATCTCCTCTTGCCAACACTCCTTCAAGATAGCTTGTTGCACTGTCATGATAATTGAGTCTGACACACTTCATCGGTTTTATAAGTTCTTTGATGAACTGATGCTTTCTGCTGAACTCCGCATCTGTGTTCTGAGGGAACCACTGGAACGGAGTATGCGGCTTTGGCACAAAATTAGACACGCTGACAGTTACATTAAGCCTTCCTGTTTTTCCGCCATGCTGTTCTTTATATATATCTACTATATTTCTTGCTATTTGCGCTATCCCTGCCAGATCCTCGTCTGTCTCACCCGGAAGACCCACCATAAAATACAGTTTTATGCTGTTCCAGCCAAGCTCAAAAGCCTGTCTGGCCGCGGAATATATTTCTTCATCGGAAATATCTTTGTTGATAATGTTTCTGAGTCTCTGAGTTCCTGCTTCAGGAGCAAATGTGAGTCCTGATTTCTTGTAGCCCTGGATCTCGTCCATTACTTTAAAAGAGAATGAATCCAATCTAAGCGAAGGAAGTGACATGGATACATCTGACTCTCTGCACAGCTGCATAAGTTCTGTTACAAGTTCTTCTACCTGAGAATAGTCTCCCGTTGAGAGGGATAATATAGAAAGTTCTTCATAGCCTGTAGCTTCAAGCTGTTTTTTTACTATCTCCTTTATCTTATCTTTGCTTCTTTCTCTGACAGGTCTGTATATCATACCCGCCTGACAGAATCTGCATCCTCTTGTACATCCTCTGAAAATCTCCACTACCGCTCTGTCATGGACCGTTGAAATAAACGGAACTACAGGTTCTGTAGGGTAAGGTGCGCTGTCCAGATCCTGAACTATCCTTTTCATAATAAGATCAGGTGCTTTGTCATAAGTTTTTCTGATTTCTTTTATTGTACCGTCTTCATTGTAATCGAACTCATAGAATGAAGGCACATACATACCATCTATTTCGCAAAGATCTTTAAGAAACTCGATCTTTTCCTTACCGCTTTCCTTCCATTCCCTAAACTTGTCCATTATTTCGACCCATACTTCTTCACCCTCGCCTATAGAAAAAGCGTCTGCCACTTCCGCCAAAGGTTCAGGGTTATAAGTACACGGCCCGCCCATTATAACGAATGGGTCAGATTCTTTTCTGTCCTTTGCAAAGATCTCCATTCCCGCCAGATCTATCATATTCAAAACATTTGTTGCCAGCATCTCATACTGAACTGTTATAGCAAATATATCCGCATCGATGACCGGGGTCTTAGTCTCCATAGTGTAAAGAGGTATTTCTTCTTCTCTCATGATCCCTTCGAAATCAACGTCAGGGGAATATACTCTTTCGCACTGTACATCAGGAATATCGTTTAAAACCTTGTAGAGGATCTGCAGTCCAAGATTGGACATTCCGATTTCATATAAATCCGGGAATCCAAAGGCCACTCTCATTTTGACCTGTTCCGGATCTTTTTTTATTGAGTGAAGTTCTCCGCCAATATATCGGGCAGGTTTTTCTACTCTCATCACATTTTTTTCTATCTTCTTTTGTATCTCACTCTTTATCTCAAACATACCTTCTGCTTTCCTGTTCTATTTTTGTCTTTAAAGAACCTTTGTACCACCGGGAAGCTTCTTCCCTTTTTATTGAAATAAAAATATTCAAAGCCAAAAATGATATAAGGCAATTCAATAAATTATATTGTACCAAGTAAATCCCCAAAATGAAATTGAAAATCAAAAAAACTTTCGCAAATCCGAAAATTAGTCTTAACGCAGTATATTCATCCATAAAATATTTGAGATAAACAAAAACTATTTTCCCTCCATCCAGAGGATAAAAGGGCAGAAGATTATACAGACCCAGCACAGAATTTATTATGACTGTATTGCCGTGCCATCCTATTGCCCCTTCATCGTAAAGTACAAAAAATATCAATGCGATAATAAGATTGAATACAGGTCCCGAAATATGTATCAGGATCTCGTGTTCCGGCAGTATGCAGACTTCTTTTAAGTGAAGAACTTCCCCAAACATATTCACCGTAATCTTTTCCGGAGAATAATTCAGCACTTTTGCCGTCAGTAAATGAGACAGTTCGTGAAGAAAAGAAAAAAGTAAAGCCGTTAAAAACACTTCAGCTTTACCTATAAATGAAAAGGCAGCTATCGGCACCAGAATATCCGCACTTATATAAATAGGAAAATGCTTTATCTTTACCTTCATCATTTTATGTATTCTCCGGGTGCTATCTTTTCCCCATCCTTCCACATTTCAAAAACAAGATCTCTTATACCTTCATTATCCACTTCTCCTATAAGCTGTCCCTGAGCTATCCTTCCCTTTTCTGTTATATATACTTTTGTACAGCCTTCATATTTTGTGGATATACCATCATCATGCTTTATAATGACTGTGTATTTCCCCTTATCATTATCGTATTTAACAGACTCAGCCATACCGCTGCCCGAAGCATAAACTATTATCGTGTCATCGGACATATATTTCATATCTTCTCCTTTGCTGTTTTCGTTAAAAACCGATACCGACGCTTCGTCCACAGGCGGAGTAAACTCATCAGTATTGATCCTGCCGGAAACTGCTTCATACATTTCCTGAGGTTTCTCAACTGCCATACTCATAGCAGATATAGCTTCCTCTTTTATATCCTCTAGGGAATTATCCTTTGTAATATAGGCTTTTACTTTATCTGAATACTCTGATATATTTCCTTCTTCTATATTCCCCGTGATCATAAAAGCTCCGAATAAGACCGCACATATTATTACCTGTATCCCGATTTTTTTCATTTTATATCCCGCCTCATACTGTATTTGTAAACTATATTCAGACGAAATAAAAAAAATACCGACGCACTTCAGTGCGCCGGTAAAGTTTGTATGATTTAGAGTCTGTCTTTGATCTGACCGCTGTTGAGTCTGTCGAAATAGCTCTTTGTTTCTTTTGCTACAACTCCGCTTAACGCGAGCAGCGCGATCAAGTTCGGGATAGCCATAAGTCCGTTGAAAATATCAGCGATAGTCCATACAGCACTTACTGTTAAGAATGGTCCAATAAGAACTGCGAGGATGTAGAGCCATCTGTAAACTCTTACAGGACCCATCTTTCCGCCTGAGAGATATTCAAGACATCTTTCACCGTAAATATCCCATCCAAGGATTGTTGTAAACGCGAAGAATGCAAGACATATCATAAGAACGAAAGCACCGAACTGCTGTCCGAATGGGAGACCAACGCCGAGAGCATTGATAGTTACGTCAGCACCTTCTTTTCCGATAAGGTGTGAATCTGTAACGAGGATTGATAAACCTGTTAAGTTACAGATGATAACTGTATCGATGAATACTCCGAATGAGTTGATGAGACCCTGTCTTACAGGTTCATTTGTTTCTGCTGTTGCGATAGCGATAGGTGCAGAACCGAGGCCGGCTTCATTTGAGAAGATACCTCTTGCAACACCCTTCTGCATTGCCAGCATAATAGCACCGATAGCACCGCCCGCCATAGCATCAAGACCAAATGCAGATTTGAATACTTCGCCAATAACTGCAGGGATCTCAGTAATATTGAATAATAATACCAGAACTGTTACTACGATGTAGATAACCGCCATGAAAGGTACTATCAATGTTGTAACTTTACCAATTCTCTGGATACCGCCGATGATAACTAAAGCAACAAGAACAGCTACTGCTATAGCAGCAAATACTGTAGCGATACTGTAATCAGCTCCAAATAATGAGATAGTATGTTCTTTATTAGGGTCAAAGAATGTAGTTACAGCAGATGAAATACCGTTTACCTGTACGATAGTACCGATACCCAGTAATCCTGCTCCTGCTCCTAATACTGCAAACAGTTTAGCAAGCCACTTCCATTTTTCGCCCATACCTTTTTCGATATATAAGAAAGGTCCGCCGAACGCTCTGCCGTCTTCCTTAATATCTCTGTATTTAACAGCCAGCAGACATTCCGCATACTTTGTTGCCATACCGATACATGCCGCAAATACCATCCAGAACAATGCACCAGGTCCCCCTACTACTACAGCAGTAGCAACACCTACGATATTACCTGTTCCGATAGTCGCTGACATAGCGATACAAAATGCTGCGAAACTTGATATTTCACCTTTACCTTCTACTCCAGGTTCTTTACCCAGCATATATCTAGCTGATAAGCCAAGTCTTCTGAACTGAAGTACGCCGATCTTAACAGTAAGGAATATACCTGTACCTAAGATAAGCACCATGAGGGGCACGCCCCACACAAAGTCGTCGATTTTTACAAGAATTTCTGTAAAAGCATCCATAATTTTTTCTCTCCTCCGATCATTTTTTTGAACAAAATAAAAAAGTCGATATTATCGACTTCCAGAGAAAAAGACATCAAGCATACACTTAACGCTCTGTCCTTTTGCCTGAGATATCACTGAAAGCCTGCTCAATTCTTTCAGCTTAAACCTTCGGCGCCCATTGGGACTCTCCAGAGAGTCAGTTGAATTTGTCCTGTTTCTTTATCAAACAGGGCTAACTTAAAACTAACAGATTTAACTTACCACATTATATAGTGCTTTGCAACATATTTTTACATAATTTTTCGACTTTTTTCAAACGGGCATTAAACTTTATTTATACTTACCATTTCTTTTTTAATATGGTTATAGCCAACGCAAATTTTTGATGATATAATGTTGTTCGATTATGACATCACCGCAATAAAAACTGTATTTAATACAATAACCTGATATATTACGGATGATCTTAAGGAGGAGAACAATGAAAATTATCACAAGATCTGATAAGTTAGAACACGTACATTCCGATATAAGAGGGCCTCTTTTCGTCGAAGCCATGAGAATGGTCGGAGAAGGTATTGATGTACTCAGACTCAATACAGGAAATCCAGGGACCTTTGGTTTTAAAATGCCTGACAGTGTTAAAAATGCACTTTTAGAAAATGCTGACAAAGCAACTGCATACTGCGACCTTAAAGGTATGCCTGTTGCCAGAGAAGCCATCTGCGCATATCACCAGAAAAAAGGATTCCAGGGAATCACTCCTGATGATGTATTCATCGGCAACGGTGTAAGCGAACTCGTTACTATGACACTTACAGCATTTGTTAACAGCGGAGATGAGATCCTTCTTCCATCACCTGACTATTCACTGTGGACAAATTCAATACATATTGCAGGCGGTGTTCCTGTTTACTACGAATGCAATGAAGACGATCACTGGTATCCAGACCTTGACGACATCAAAGCAAAGATCACAAACAGAACAAGAGCTATCGTAATAATCAATCCAAATAACCCAACAGGAGTTCTTTATCCTCAGGAACTGGTTGAACAGATAATTGAAATAGCTAGAGAAAACGATCTGGTGATCTTCTCAGATGAAATTTATGACCGTCTTGTTATGGATGGAAAAAAACACGTTTCAACAGCATCTCTTGCACCGGACATCCTGACTGTAACATTCAACGGTCTTTCCAAATCTCATATCGTCTGCGGTTTCAGATGCGGCTGGATGGTTATAAGCGGTCCTAAGGAAAATGCTTCTGATTTCATAGCCGGCATTGTACAGCTTGCAGCTATGCGTTTATGCGCTAATGCTCTTATGCAGCTTGTTATCCCTGCAGCTCTCAACGATCCTGACAGTACAAACGAACTTCTCGTACCTGGCGGAAGACTTTACGAACAGCGTGAAGCATGTATCAGAGAAATAGAAAAAATCGACGGTCTTTCCTGCGTTAAAAACGATGCTGCTTTCTATATCTTCCCTAAACTTGATGTAGAAAAGTTCAACATCACAAACGACGAAAAATTTGCTTTAGATTATCTCCATAGCAAAAATGTACTTGTTATTCCTGGAAAAGGCTTCTCATGGAAAAAGCCTGACCACTTCAGAGTTGTAATGCTTCCTGAAGCTGAAGTTCTCGCAAAAGCAATGAGAGATCTGGGAGATTTCCTCAAAGATTACAAACAGAAATAACCTATCAAAAAAGCATTAAAGGCGGCATTAAGCCGCCTTTTTAAATCGTTAAAAAATATCTGATCCATATACAGTTTGACCATTAATAAAGTATAAATAATTAAGCTCTTACAACTCCGACATATGTACCTATACAATCTATCTGGTCAGCCCTGACCATCTCAAAATCTATCTTATGACTGTTTAATCTTTTCACTCGATACTTGCCTTCATGCTCCTCAAACTCACGTATATACCCTCTCCGTCTTTAACAAACACACCTATCTCTCCGCTGTCAGGAAATCTGTCTTCGATAAGGATCCTGTCATTCGATCCAGCATCTGAATCAGTATTTTAGACTGATCCACACTTAATTCTTCAAGCTTATAAATCCTTACACTATCCTCCATATTATGGTTCTCCAATGCTTCTATCCTATCCTGTATTTTTATCGCAGGTTTGATAAGCTTATATATAACAGTTCCCACATTTATTATTAATATCACACACTCTAAAATTATTATTATATTTGCAAAAGTCATTGTATCATCTTCCCTTTCTATGCAGCATTGTTCCTTAAAAATATTCCGATTTTTTCTATTGATATTCCTCTCTAAATCTTAAAATCAACAAGGCATCATACTCATTTCATTGATCTCATCCCCCAAATTCATCCTGAATATAAATTCTGAATCATTTATATCACTTGACAGTTTAATAAATTGCCGTTCTTTGTTGTAATTCACGACAAATTTCTCAATGAAAGAAAAAACAGATATGATTTTTCCACATAAAAAAAACGGTCAAAAGGTAAGGTCTTCACCTTCTGACCGAATATATTTTAAGTTCTATTTTTTCAGTTTTAATAAAGCCACTGTTTCAATATGTTTTGTCCCCGGGAAGTTGTCATAGGCTTTCACGCTTTTGACCTCATATCCTTCTTCCTGCATTACTGCAAGATTTTGAGCCATAGTAAGAGGATTACATGATACATACACCATAGTATCTACTTTATAATCCAGGATCTTTCTCAGCGCTTTAGGAAGAATACCTGCTCTAGGCGGATCTAAAACTATAACATCAGGTTTTTCCTTTACTTTATCCAAAGCTTCAAATACATCACCTGCAATAAACTCGCAATTCTCCAGGCCGTTAATTTCGGCATTCTCTTTTGCAGCTTCTACAGCTTCCTCAACTATTTCAATACCCACAACTTTCTTTGCTTTTAATGCCATAAGCTGGGTTATAGTTCCTGTACCGCAGTAGAGGTCAAAAACAGTCTTTTCTTCAACCCCTTCTATCATGCCTGTTGCATATGAATAAAGTCTTTCCGCCGCCTCTGTGTTTGTCTGGAAAAAGGAAAACGGTGTTACTTTGAATTTAAGTCCCAGGATCTCCTCTATATAATGATCCTGTCCCCATAAAGTCCTTATACTTTCACAATACACAAAATCCGCAATATTATCATTGCATGTATGAGTGATGCCCACTATCCTATTCTTAAGTTTCAAGCTAAGAAGCTTTTCTACAAACTTCTCATCGTTAAGAGTATACTGGGTAGTCGTAACCAGATTTATCAAAAGTTCAGAGTTCTTATCTCCTTTTCTGATTATCAGGTTCCTTTGGAAACCGGTCTTTTCTTTTTTATGATAATGAGGTATGCCCGCTTCTTCAAAAAACTCTAAAACAGCCTTTGTTACAGCATTGAAATCACTGTCAGCTATCACACAGTCGGATACAGTTATTATGTCCATATGTCTGCCTTTTCTGTGCATACCCAGTTCAGGCTTCCCGCCTTTTTCACAGTCTCCGAATGTATACTCCATTTTGTTCCTGTACTCAGTTATGCGGCTGCATCCTTCTATCCCTATATATTTTCCAACTTCTATACCGTTGTTTTCGAGCTGAGACAGCACTTCTTTTTCCTTTAGCCTTACCTGCATATCATAAGGCACAGTAGGAAAAGTGCAGCCTCCGCAAAACTCCGAAAATGAACATTTTGGAGCGGTCTCATACGCTGCCCGCTGAACCACTCCAACATTTTTTACCTTTATTTTTTTATCGTTGCATTTAAGGACTTTAACATTGACAGTTTGCCCTTCCAGAGCATCATCCACCTTCATCCTTCTTCCTTCGTAATGGGCGATCCCTTCCTTCGGAAATTTCTGGGATTCCACCAATACTTCTATAACATCGCCTTTTTTCATCGTATGTCCTCAACATTTCTTACGCCATGGATCTGGCTTATATCTCCAACAAGAAAACTCGTATCAGCATAAGTCGGCAGCTGCAAATAAATATCCAGTGCAGTTAAAGACTCCGCATCTTCATACTCATCTGCCGGGGGTTTCCCTGTAACTTTTACTTTTTCTAATACGATACCATTTTTACCAAGTATATACTCAAGCTTATCCATAAGCTCTTCTATATCTTCTACTACTGCAGAAATCCTCTTAAAACCTCTTTTTACATGCTTATGCTCAAAGAACTGCAGGAAGGACAGAGTTCCCACCAGCAGGAATGTTGTAAAAATAGCAGGAACATAGAATCCTGCTCCAACAGCAAGACCTATACACGCAGTTGTCCAAAGGCTGGCAGCGGTTGTCAGACCTCTTACTTTATTTCTATTAATTATGATCATACCGGCACCAAGGAAACCAATACCGCTTACCACCTGAGCGGCAAGTCTTGCCGGGTCTTTATTGATGACCCCCATATCTGAAAATCCGTATTTAGACAGCAGCATAATAAGCGTAGCGCCAAGTATAACGGCAATATGGGTTCTCAATCCTGCAGCCTGGTTTTTCTTTTCTCTCTCCAGCCCTACTGCCGCACCGCAAATAACCGCAATTATAAGTCGGATTATGAATTCTATATCATTGCCAATCATATCAATATCCTTTCTGCAAACATGCCTGTAAAAGGCCAACTACAGCTTCCATGTATCTCCTGTTTCTTCATAGAATCGAGTTCTCAGTTCTTCAAAACGATCTTCTTCTATTGCAAGCCTGATCTCTTTCATAAGATTCACAAGGTAATAAATATTATGATGAGAAAGCAGCATAGAAGACAAAATTTCATTTGCCTTAAATATATGTCTTAAATATGCTCTGGAATAGTTCCTGCACACATAGCAGTCACATTTATGATCAAGCGGTGTAAAATCTCTTTCGTACTTTTTATTCTTTATAGAAAGCTTTCCTTCAGAAGTAAACACCATACCGTTTCTTGCTATCCTTGTAGGAAGCACGCAGTCAAACATATCTATCCCTCTGGCAACACCTTCGAAAAGGCAATCAGGACTTCCCACACCCATGAGATACCTAGGTTTTTCCTTTGGAAGATAATCGACGCACTCATCCATTACATCATACATGATCTCTTTTGGCTCTCCCACTGACAATCCGCCTATAGAATACCCCGGGAGATCCATCTCAACTATCTGTTCTGCACTGAGTTTTCTAAGGTCTTTATACATACCACCCTGCATGATCCCAAACAGCGCCTGTTTTTCCGTATTCCAATGAGCTTCTTTGCATCTTTTCAGCCATCTGCTTGTTCTTTCGAGAGAGTTTTTCACATAATTCCTGTCCGCCGGATATGGAGCACATTCATCAAATGCCATCATTATATCACTGCCTAAAGCTGTCTGTATCTCCATTACCTTTTCAGGTGTCAGCATATGACTTGAACCATCTATATGAGACTGGAATTTAACACCTTCCTCACTTATCTTCCTGAGTTTTCCCAAACTGAAAACCTGAAATCCACCGCTGTCTGTAAGGATGGATCCATCCCAGTTCATAAACTTATGGAGACCTCCGGCTTCTTTTATGAGCTCGTGTCCCGGTCTCAAATAAAGATGATAAGTGTTGGAAAGGATTATCCTTGCCCCCATATCACTGATCTCTTCCGGTTTAAGAGCTTTTACAGTAGCCTGAGTTCCCACCGGCATAAATACCGGGGTTTCTATAACACTGTGAAGAGTTGTTATCCTTCCTCTCCTCGCTTTTGATCTTTCGCTTTGTTTCAGCAGTTCAAACTTAAGTGATGACATAGTCTCTCCTAACTATATTATAAGCATACAATCCCCATAACTGAAAAACCTGTATTTCTGTTCAACAGCTGTTTTATATGCTTCCAATATTTTCTCTCTATCATAAAATGCCGATATCAACATAAGAAGCGTTGATTTTGGCAAATGGAAATTTGTAAGCAGTCCATCTACTACTTTAAATTTGTACACAGGCGGGTAAATAAAAAGATTCGTGCTTCTCTGTCCCGGTATTACTTTGCCATCCGCATCAGCAGCGCTTTCAAGAGTTCTTGTAGACGTTGTTCCTACCGAAATGACTCTTCTGCCTTCTTCTTTAGCTTTATTTATCCTGTCTGCAGTCTCCTGATCCACCGAATATTCCTCGAAGTGCATCACATGTTCTTCAACTGTTTCAGTCTTTACAGGTCTAAAGGTGCCTATCCCTACATGAAGAGTAACGAAACCGGTTTCAACACCTTTTTCTTCCAGTTTCTTAAGTATTTCTTCTGTGAAATGCAGCCCTGCTGTAGGTGCCGCTACAGATCCTTCGTATTTGCAGTAAACAGTCTGGTATCTGTCTTTATCTTCTTTTTCATTATCTCTGTCTATATAAGGTGGCAGAGGTATTTTCCCAAATTCATCCAAAAGCTCATTAAATATACCCTCATAAATGAATTTTATATGTCTGGTACCTTCCTGTCCGTCTCCTATCACCTGAGCTTTAAACAGTTTTTCATCAGAAAAATTGACCACATCTCCGGTTTTAAGCCTTTTGCCCGGCTTTACCATTGCCTCCCAGACATCCCCTTCTATCCTTTTGATAAGGAGGATCTCTATCTTTGCCCCGGTAGGTTCTTTGATCCCAAAAAGTCTGGCAGGAATTACTTTTGAATTATTCATTATCAAAAGATCGCCCGGATTCAAATGGTCTAAAATATTATAAAAATGTTCATGATCGATGCTTCCGCAGTTTCTGTCAAGCACCATCATGCGTGAATCCTCTCTTTTATCCGCAGGATGCTGGGCTATAAGTTCAAGAGGAAGATCATAATCAAAATCCGTAAGTTTCATCTTTTATCCTTTATTCCACAGTGATGCCAATATAGTAATATTTGAGGATCTCGTCATATGTAAATCCTTCTTCAGCCATTGCTTTTGCTCCCATTTGACTCATACCTATGCAGTGCCCGTATCCTTTTCCGCTGATAACGATACCATCAATGCCCTCTTCTCCGGAAGAAGCCGCACTTCCCTGTATAGTGGTCTTGCCTGTATTTGCCTGAGCAACAACAGAATTCGCATCTAAAGTAATAACATTTCCGTTTTTATCCACAACACTTATCCCGGACAGTATCTTTTCTGTTGCAGATCCACTCACTCCTTTAACATATGCTTTTGCAGGAGAAGCCTCACTGCTGAGACTGCTCTTAGTGATGCTGAATTTCAATGATTTCACTGTTGAAGATCCCAGCAAAGATCTTATCTTACTTTTATCTATAGTGGCCTTTCCGTTCGTTCCAACAAATTCAATGCTGGTCACACTTCCGCCTTCGGTTTTTTTCAAAATGTTTATTCCTGTAACGGTTCCTATTGAATAGCCTGCTTCTTTGAGTATAGAAGACAGCTTTTCTGTTGTGAATTCCGCAGTCCAGTTATACTCAGGATTGTAGTCGTCTTTTTTTGTCTGAAGATATCCAACTTCTGTTCCCCATATATCTTTGCTGCTCTCGATATATCCCCCGTTGTTTGCTGAATAATAGCATGACACAGGTTTTCCTGCATAATATGCCACCATTCCTTCGGTCTCATTTACTGCACTGCTGCATTTTGCCACTTCGGATGATACTCCGCCGTATACCTGACAGCACTGTGTATTGCATATATCATAACCAAGAGAATTATGTCTGTTGATGTTTCCCATAGAAAAGCTTCTTGCCGCAACAGCCTGAGCCTTTAATGCTTCAAGAGGATATGATGAGGACATTTCTTTAGGAAGTACACCGTAAAGATACTTTTCAAGGTTTATCACGTTTATAAATCTCACAGTATCACCGCTTGAATTATATAACATAACTCCGCCTCTGTAGTTTTTACCTGAAACAGATATGATCCCTTCAGACATATCTGTACTTCCTATGAAATACTTGGAGGCATTGTTATATGAACATATAGGAGGCATATCTTCTTCTCCCTGAGGATATATGTTTATATATTCCTCATCCGATTTTATAACTATATTCGTTATTTCCGGGAAATAAGCTCTTTCTATAATGTCTCCTTCACCGTATTCGTATAATGCAAATCCTTCTGATGAAGATGCTTCGTACGAATCGCCTACACTTCCTGTTGATATACCCACTCTTATAAAATCAGGAACGTCCTCCGGCGCTGCAAAAACAGAAATACCTGCACATGACAACGTAATTAATAATATCAATAACCCTATTACTTTTTTCATACTGTTTCTCCTATTTTATCATTGAGATCTGATCACCGTTTTCTCCAGGGACAGACAACCCAAGGTGATGATAAGCCAGATCCGATGCTATCCTTCCCTTTTGTGTCCTGTGCAGAAGCCCAACCTGTATAAGATAAGGCTCATACACATCCTCTATAGTAACTCTTTCTTCTCCTACTGCTGCTGATATGGCATCTATCCCCACCGGACCGCCTTTGAACTTAGTCATTATCGTAAGCAGTATCTCCCTATCCAGATTTTCAAGACCAAGCTTGTCTATCCTTAGGGCATCCAGAGATGTCTGAGTTATTTCTTTATTTATCCTTCCGTCTCCTCTTACCTGACTGAAGTCTCTGATCCTTCTCAGAAGCCTGTTGGCTATCCTTGGAGTTCCTCTGGATCTTAATGCCAGTTCATCCAGAGATTCCTCATCGATCTCCACCTGCATAAGCCTAGCGGAACGTTCTATGATTTGTTTGAGTTCATCCTTAGTGTACATTTCAAACTTGCTTATCACACCAAATCGGTCTCTCAGAGGCGCGGTCAGACTTCCTGCTCTGGTAGTAGCTCCTATCAAAGTAAACTTATTAAGATCCACTCTTAAAGTTCTTGCTGAAGGTCCCTTGCCTATGATTATGTCAAGAGCAAAATCCTCCATTGCCGAATACAGAATCTCTTCCACGCTTCTGTGAAGTCTGTGTATCTCATCAATGAACAGCACATCTCCGTCCGAAAGATTTGTAAGTATCGCAGCCAAATCACCGGCTCTTTCTATAGCAGGTCCGGAAGTAACTCTAAAACCCACTCCCAGTTCCGAAGCGATTATTCCTGCCAAAGTAGTCTTTCCCAGCCCAGGAGGCCCGTAAAAAAGCACATGATCCAAAGGCTCTTTCCTTAAAAGCGCAGCATCTATGAACACTTTAAGGTTATCGGTCACATTCTTTTGTCCTATATATTCATTAAGTCTTTTCGGCCTAAGACTTTTTTCTATTTCCTCATCAAAATTGGTGAACTCACCGCTTACGATTCTTTCTTCCTCCAAAGCTCTGCCCCCTTTTATCCCATTACATGAGTTTTGCAAGCGCCTGTTTTATATATTCCTGAGTGTCCGTACACTCTTCTTTTATCCTGCTTAATGCCGCAGCTGCTTCGCTTTTAGAATAGCCCAAAGCTATCAAAGCCTGAAGAGCTTCTGTCTTAGCATCCGGAGCTGCAGCTTTCATTGCGGCATCCGAAGAAAAATCTCTGTCGTCTTTACTCAAACCAGAAATATCGCCCAGCTTGTCCTTAAGCTCCAGGACTATCCTTTGAGCTGTTTTTTTGCCAATGCCCGGCGCTCTTACTATAGAATCCGTATCTTCAAACACTATCGCTCTGCTAAGTTCTTCAGCTTTCATAACCCCAAGAATGGCAAGGGCAGCCTTTGTGCCTACGCCATTGACCGTCAATAGTTTTCTGAACATTGCGAGATCTGCTTTTTTCCTGAAGCCGCAAAGACTGATATCATCTTCTCTGACCATCATAGCTGTGTATACAGTGATCTCATCAGATTTGCCTGCATACAGATCAAATTCTGATATATCAGAAACATTTATCTCGTATCCTATCCCGTTATTCTCTATAAGCACTATCCCCTCTTCGCAGGAGATAACCTTTCCTCTTACAAATCCTATCATCTTTTATCCCTTTGTGTTCGTATCATACCCCTGAATCTATCCTGAAAATGCCGGAAGCATTGCTGGAATTTCCATGACACACAG
Source organism: Bacillota bacterium (assembly GCA_017397005.1). Taxonomy (GTDB): domain Bacteria; phylum Bacillota; class Clostridia; order Peptostreptococcales; family Anaerovoracaceae; genus RGIG1899. The sequence goes on along the minus strand of JAFQKJ010000132.1, from coordinate 5,896 downwards.
CCACCGCCAGCGCATCTGCCGTATCATCCGGTTTAGGCACTTCGTTTAAATGAAGTATCAGTTTTACCATATACTGCACCTGCTGTTTATCGGCCCTTCCGTATCCTGCTAACGCCTGTTTTATTTGAAGCGGAGTATATTCATAAAGAGGCAGTCCTTTATTTACACAGGCAGTTATGACCGCTCCTCTGGCCTGTGCTACAAGTATAGCGGTCTTGGCATTTTTGTTAAAAAACAGTTCTTCAACAGCAACTGCATCAGGTTTATATAAATCTATTATATTGGATATTTCTGAATACAAGTGCTTTAGCCTCATGGACATCTCCTGATTTTTATCAGTAGTGACTGCACCATATCCTGCCACATCATAATGGCTGTTGTCGAAATCCACTATGCCGTAGCCTAAAATGGCATAGCCCGGATCGATCCCCAAAATCCTCATATTTCCCGCCTTTTCTTTAAAGCAATGTATATTTATGTATCTATATATTTTATCATTTTTGCTTGCTTTTTCCAATAGCAATATGCAATTACCCTATTCCAAATATTAGCTGTTTTTCTGGTCTTTCAATTCTTTTCTTTTGTACTTTATAAAAGTTATAAGCATAAGCACCATTAGCATTATGCAAGCATATCCCTGTACCGGATACACGTATGTAACAAGCTGAGAGAAGCCTACAAGGCTCACCAAATATGCCGCTGCTCCGATAAGCACTATAACAGCTATCCTCTTATTTCGATTTTCCTTATTCAGCTCTTTTGTAAGACCATAAAGACAATTAGATGATGCGGAATAAATGGCGATCACCATTATAAGAGAATATATCACTCCTGTAGCAGGAGAAAGCTTTCCTGAAAGATATGCCATAGGAAGTTCATATGTACCTGCAGCATCTATATCTGTCATAAGTGCACAGTATATCAGGAACCCAAATACACAAGTCGCAAGGAATCCAATAAACATCCCTTTATAAACCTGTTTTTTAGCTTTTCTGTTTTTTGGAAGTGTGCTTAAAACAGGAATAGCCGCTATAAAATTATATGCCAGATAAAGAAGTGCTCCCAATATCCAGTTCGGAGCGAGGGGACTCATGAACTTGCCTGGATCTACAGGCTCTGCATGATCCGTGAAAATGATTATCCCAAGAGTTATTCCCAGCATTATCACGAGCATCACCGGAATAACTACAGGCATTATTTTCCTTATACCGTCAAATCCCAGAATATTGGTTATTATTACGAAAGCAGTGATCATCAATCCGCCGACACCTTTAGGCATATTGAGCTGGGACATAAACAATGCATCTCCTGCGGCAAGCAAAGCTATCAGTATGACCAGAAGACAGAAGAGCATCACAACAGAAATTATTTTTTTCAATATAGGAGAATCTGAAGGTGCAGCAATTTCTTCCATTCTATTAGAGTTTCTGATCCTTCCCAGTTCGCATACCATTATCCCAAATGAAATATAAAGAATAAAGCAAACGATAAACCCCAGTATCCCCATTGAGCCGTAAGCACAGAAAAACTTCAGCATTTCCTGTCCCGAAGCAAAAGCGGCTCCAAACAAAGCTCCGATTATAATAAACGCTATAGAAAAAGCAGGAATATTCCTTACGTCGTCATTCATAAATTACCTCTCATATATTTTTTTCCATTTTATTATTATATCAAAACTTTCCAAAGTATTGAACCTTAAATTAAACTCTTTGTATTTTATGCATAATTATGATACAATGAATAAAAATTCATGGAGGTGTTTATGAGATATCCAAGACACAGCAAGATACTGGAGCTTGTCTCCATTCACAATATAGAAACTCAGGAAGAATTAGCAAAACTTTTGGTCGATAACGGGTTTAAAGTTACACAGGCTACGGTTTCCAGAGATATAAAAGAGCTTAAACTTATAAAAGTTCTGGGGCCGGACGGAAAGTATAAATATGCATCAAACAAGGTGGCTGATTCCCCTTCATCAGAACGTTATCTTAACCTGATCAAAGATATGGTGCTGTCAGCAGCAAGTTCTGAAAACATAGTTGTTATTAAAACTCTCAACGGATGCGCCAATGCTGCCTGCGAAGCTATAGATTCACTTCATCTCGAGGGAGTGCTTGGCACTATAGCCGGGGACAACACTATTTTTGTAGTTACAACTGCTTCAGACAAATCTCCTTTGCTGGTGAAATTTATCAATGATCAGATAAAAAGCAGGTGATGATATTTGATAAGCCATTTATCTGTCAAGAATTTTGCGATAATAAAAGATCTGGAAGTGGATTTCAGCAATGGTCTGAATATAATCACCGGTGAAACCGGCTCAGGTAAATCAATTATAATCGAAGCTGTTAATATGGCTCTTGGCGGAAGAGCCGATTCTTCTTTTGTCAGGACAGGCTGTGCCAAATCCACAATTCAGCTTGTCATAGAAAACGAATCCGGAGAACAGATCATACTTACCAGAGAGATACAGTCAGGCGGAAGAAGCACCGGTCGAATAGATGGCGAGCTGGTACCATTATCAAAACTCAGTTCATTCTGCAAAAACTATGTAGATCTTCACGGTCAATATGATAACCAGGCACTTCTCGATCCGGAAAACCATATCCATATCCTGGATTCATACGACATTAATGACCTAAACAAGTGTAAAAACAAATATGTATCCGAGTTTGAAGAATACAGCCGACTCAACTCCGAATTATCTGCAGTAAAAAAAAGTATTTCAGAAAGTTCCAGAAAAAGAGATTTTATGGAATATGAGCTTAAGGAAATAGAAAAAGCAGAAATATATATCGGGGAAGATGAGGAACTTAAAGAAAAACTTATACTGCTCCAAAACAGCGAAAAAATATTTTCTTCGGCTTCTGTCGCTTACAGCAATCTTTATTCTGACGAAAAAAGCTGTACCGGTCTGCTTATGGACTCTATAAATGAGCTGAAAAAAATATCAGGTCTTTCTCCTCAGTTTTCTGAAATACTGGAAATACTGGAAGAATGCTATTATAAGATAGATGAATCTTCTTCTGCCCTTTCAGAATTTACCGGAAATATGGAGTTCTCGGTAGATGAGATCGACAGTATTATTTCAAGACAGGAGCAGCTGGAGAATCTAAAAAGAAAATACGGCGGTTCTCTGGAAACAGTAACAGAACACTTAAATTATCTTAAAAAATCGCTTTCTAATATTGAGAACTCTGATTTTATACTGAAAGATCTTGAAAAAAAGATAGCAGACAAAAAACTTACTGTAACCAATCTGGCAAAAGAGCTCAGCAAGCTTAGAAAAGAAGCTGCTTTAAGCATGGAGTCAGCAGTCAATAAAGAATTGTCGGAGCTGAATTTCAAGAACAGCCTTTTCAAAATAGAATTTAAGGAAACAGATCTCAATCATGAAGGTGCTGATGAAGTTGAATTCTTGATTTCCACAAATAAAGGCGAAGCTCTTAAGCCGTTGGCAAAAATCGCATCGGGAGGAGAGATCTCCCGTATAATGCTGGCTTTCAAGCGGATCATCGGGGATTACAGTCAGGTCCCTACATTTATCTTTGACGAAATCGATACGGGTATAAGCGGAAGTGCTGCAGAAGTAGTAGCATCAAAACTATCTCAGATAGCTAAAAATCATCAAATACTTTGTATAACCCACCTTCCTCAGATAGCCGTTATGGGAGACTCCCACTATCTGATAGAGAAGTACAGCGATGATAAAGAAACCTATACAGGGGTTTTAGAAATGGACAAGGATATGCTTGTAAAAGAAATCGCCCGTCTTTCAGGAAGCAGCACGCTTACAGAAAACTCCAGAAAAAATGCAGAGGAAATGATAGAGAACGCTAAGATCAACAAAAAATAAATCACTGCTGCAGGACTTTTACAGTCTTTGCAGCAGTATTTTTTATACTTAACTATTTAAACATATCATACATTTTTGCATAATCTCTGAGCAGAGAGGTCATAGTCTTGCCCGGTGTTGTTTCATGAGCGAAATCGTATTCAACGTCACTGACATATGCTATAGGAGCCTTAAATGTAAATCCCTCTTCGTATAAAATGTATTCCGCTCCGCTGTTATAATACTCCTCGAACCGCGCCATTCTCTTCTCTGTTACATTCTTTCCATCGTCAAGATACAGGAACCATGTATAAGAGATATCCCCGTCATCATACTGATGTTCTTCTTTGTACCAGCCTTTAGTTTCCAGGAGCCCCGGATCTGCTTTGCAGTCTTCTAATGTGTAATCCGCATCCTCAGGGAGATCTCCGTAAATAGAGAAATCTCCTGTTTCTATATCATAGAAACCTGTCACAGAGAACTCATTGCTCTTTTGAGCATAAGTTATTACTCCATTTTCCACTGTAAAAATATCAGTCTGAAGGTTGTTTCCTACGTCGTGAGCAAATTCTTTATTGTACAGCGCACCTTTTCCGTTAAAGATACCTATGCAGTTTGTATAATTCAGATTAGGGAATTTGCACTTGACTGCTTTTCCGTTTTCAAATCCATAGAAAGATACGGAGTCATCTGTATTTCCGTCACTCGAATAGGAAGAGCACATATAACCGTAGTAAGGTCCGTTAGGTGAATACCCATTTCCGGTAAATGAACTGTACGCATCTGCCTTATCCAAGTATGCAGTTATGAGTATAGGCATCCCGTCATTATTTGGATCCGCCAGCATAGCGTAAAGTTTTCCGGTTTCGTAATCGTTGCTCATAGTTTCAGGAAGTCCTTCCAAAACAGCCGCATAAGCATCCGCCATTTCCTTAGCCATAACGCATTTGCTGCGATCTCCATAATACTCTATTCCTTCAAGGAAAGTTTCAGACTTTATAACGGCTTTTTCTCCGATACAGCTGTACAGAGCTTCAGCATTGCTTTCAAATCCAAATGTTGTTTCTCCGCTGTCTACAGTAAGTACAACGAATCCTTCTCCGTCAGGATCTTCATTTTCAACAGACATACATTCTGAACCTTTTATCTTAAACAGCTTATAATTTGGATCTCCGGCTTCACCGTCCATTGTAAATATCTCCTGCCATTTTACCAGCACAGTGCCATCTTCACATTTTTCCATGATAAGCGATGTTGCCAAACCTGCTGTTGCACCATAAAAATCAAAAAGCTTCACAAGCACCGGCTCCTTGCCGTTCCATGTATAGATCTCAACTGCAGGGCAGTTGTATCCGTAGTTTTCATTCACATAATAAAAACTTGTAAGGATAAGTTCCGGTATCTCATTGCCGTCCATATCACATATAAACCCGCCATGGACTCCTTCAGAATCTATCTGAGGTGTTGTCGTTCCCAAAAGACCATGTTCATTTATCTTCTGATTAACTAAATTCCAATAACCTGTAGCTATGTCTTCTGTGAGACCTGCAGTCTCGAATCCGAATTCGCTTTTTGCAGTCACATCATCTTTACTTCCGCATCCTGCAAAACTCATCATAGTCAAACACATTACAATGATCATAACTATAGACAAACTTTTTTTACCTGTCATAATAATTCCCCCGATATTTAATTAGTCAATGATCCTATTCCGTTACATATTTTTTAAAAAACTCATCAAACACTACTATCCACGCTTCCATTTCATTGTCCTCAAGAAATTCGTTTATGGTGTCTGATGCTATTTTGAAAGCTTCTTCTTTTGGATATCCGTAAACTCCTGCAGAGATCAAAGGAAAGGCAACCGACCTGCACCCGTTTTCTTTAGCCAGTTTCAATGAGTTTTTATAGCAGGATATAAGCAGTTCTTCCTCGTTATCGTTTCCGCCTCTATAGATAGGTCCCACTGTATGGATAACATACTTTGCAGGAAGTTTATAACCTTTTGTTATCTTGGCATCCCCTGTGCTGCATCCTCCTAAAGTTCTGCATTCCGCCAGC
>JAFQKJ010000017.1 GCA_017397005.1 Bacillota bacterium | reverse complement strand
TAATGGCAGAGGGCGGATATGTACCTGAAATAGCATCTCCTACAGGAAAAACAGTTGGTATCGTTGGAGGAGGACCGGGAGGCCTTTCTGCGGCATATCATCTTGCTCGCGCAGGTCATAAAGTAACTGTAGTTGAAACCATGCCGAAGATGGGCGGAATGCTCCGTTACGGCATCCCTGAATATCGTCTTCCAAAGAGCATTCTGGACAAAGAGATCGCAGAGATCGCATCTCTCGGTATAGAAATGAAAAACGAGTACAGGATAGGAAGAGATATTTCATTTGAAGATTTCAAAAACAGCTACGATGCTGTCATCCTTGCTTTCGGCGCATGGAAGAGCATGCCTATAGGCTGTCCGGGAGAAGAACTGGACGGAGTTATGTGCGGCATAGATATGCTCAGACAGGTGGCATTAGGAAAAAAACCTAATATAGGTGATAAAGTAGCGGTAATAGGCGGAGGCAACACAGCTATGGACGCCTGCCGTACAGCTATCCGTCTCGGAGCTAAAGAAGTATATATCGTATACAGAAGAACAGAAAATGAAATGCCGGCAGAAAAGATAGAAATAGAAGAGTCAAAGGAAGAAGGAGTTATCTTCAAATTCCTCTCAAGCCCGGCTGAAATAATCGGTGAGAACGGCAAGGTAAAAGAACTCAAGCTTCAGGTAATGGAACTTGGTGAACCTGATGCCAGCGGAAGAAGAAGCCCGGTGCCTGTTGAAGGCAAATTCGAGATCCTTCCTGTAACAAGCGTTATCGGTGCAATTGGTCAGATGGCTAATGTTGCAGGTTTTGAAAGCCTTAAACTTAACAAGAAGGGTATAATCTCTGCTGATGAAAAGAGCTTCAGAACTTCTGAAGAAGGCGTTTTCGGTATCGGCGACGCTACGAACAAAGGTGCTTCCATTGCTGTATCTGCAGTAGGAGAAGCTTACCGATGTGCAACTGTAGTTGATATGTATCTCAACGGACTTGATGTGCCGTTCCAGGAACCATTCTTCTCTGTTAAACAGCTTCCTGAAGGATACTACGACCAGTTTGAAAAAGAAGCTCGTGCAGTAATGCCTGTTAGGGAACCTGAAGACCGTATCAAAGATTTTGAAGCTATCAACTTAGGATTCAGCGAAGAGCAGGCTGTTAAAGAAGCTCAGAGATGTCTTGACTGCGGATGTCATGATTACAATGACTGCAAACTCATCAAGTGCGCAAACCTTTATGAACTGGATCCTTCAAAAGTCAACCGTCTGAAAGGCAAGGTTCATCCTGATTACACAGAAACTCGCCTTGTTGCAATAGAAAGAGATCAGGGTAAATGTATACTCTGCGGTCAGTGCGTGCGCGTATGTGATGAAGTGGTTGGAAAGGGTCTTATAGATCTGGTGAGCCGTGGTTTTGAAACAGCTATTAAGCCTGAATTCAACAATGCTGAAGCAGTTAAAGGCTGTGCAGACTGTCTCAAGTGTGCTCAGGCTTGCCCAACAGGAGCACTTAAGATCCTGAAATAGAATATGGGCAACCGACCATTATAAAAAATACTTGCAAAACTCCTGCGAGTACGAATATAATTAAACAAAGAAAAGGGCCACCGCTTTTGGAAGGGCGGTCAGTCCAAGGAACTTGTAAAGACCGTCTAATCCTTAGATTAGGCGGTCGCTTTTATTTTCTGCGTATCGCACTTTAATTCTAAATATTTACAATTAATTACCTTGGAGTCAGTATTCGAGGTAATTTTGATTTATTTGAGAAATAATGATTAATCCGAAGAAAAATAAGAATTAAGAGTAAATTTAAATAAATATAATTAATAATATATCTGTTTTATACATTAAATATGCTTTTATGTGGACATATATT
>JAFQKJ010000131.1 GCA_017397005.1 Bacillota bacterium | reverse complement strand
GATCTGACGGTCAAATCTTCCCGGTCTGAGAAGTGCCGGGTCAAGAACGTCAGGTCTGTTTGTTGCAGCAATAACGATGATGCCTTCGTTTTCACCGAAGCCGTCCATTTCTACCAAGAGCCGGTTGAGAGTCTGTTCTCTTTCATCATGTCCGCCGCCGAGGCCCGCGCCTCTTTTTCTTCCCACTGCGTCGATCTCATCGATGAACACGATACAAGGATGATTCTTCTTTGCTTCTGCAAACATATCTCTAACTCTGGAAGCCCCTACACCAACAAACATTTCCACGAAGTCAGATCCGCTGATGCTGTAAAACGGCACCCCTGCCTCACCTGCAGTTGCTTTTGAAATATATGTTTTACCGGTTCCTGGAGGGCCTACCAGCAGCACGCCTTTCGGGATCCTTGCGCCCAGATTGATGTATTTGTGAGGATTTCTTAGGAAATCCACGATCTCAGCAAGTTCTTCTTTTTCTTCTTCAAGGCCTGCTATATCCTTGAAAGTTACCTTTTTAAGATCTTCTTCTTTATGAAGTGTAGCTCGGTTTTTGCCAAAGCCCATTACCTTTCCGCCACCGCCCTGAGAATGATTCATAAAGAAGAACCATACACCAAGGAATACAAGAAGTATTATAAATGTCGGCAGCATGGACATAAACCATGATGTCTGTTTAGGTTCGTCAGAAGACACCTCTATAAGTCCTTCCTCAACCTGAGGCAATACGTATTTACTGAATACTACATTTGCCTCCATCTCAGTTGAAGCATATGCCACCACAGTTTCACCGGAATCTCTTAATGTTCCCGTCAATATTGTATTATCCATATGAATGGTCTTAAGATTCTGATCTGACAATTCATTTATCATTTCTGAAAACGGTATTTCTTTTATCTCCTCTTCCGGTTCATCGTAATAAATAAACACAGTTACAAGGATTATAAGAAATATTACGAAATACAGGCCTATTCCTCTTAATGATTTCTTGTTCACTGTTCTCCTCCTTATATATGAAGTACAAAATATTTTATCATATATAGCAGCCTATTTCAATGTAAATTACATGTTAATCTTTGCTTCGAGCAGCCTTTGACAGCCCTCATCCGGCAGATATTTCTCGTTTACCTCGTGGCCTTGGATCCATAAAACCACCTTTCCGGCACACAAAAGCGGTAATGTCCCTCTCACGTCTTTATCGATTTTTCTGTCTATGAAATAATCCTTGAGTTTCTTTGTCCCGGAAAAGCCTTTAGGAGTGATAACATCTCCTGCCTCTCTGTATCTTAGAATCGGCTCGCCTGTCTTAATGATCTTGTCATAGTCAAATATCTGAAGATCTTTGTTCTTCTTATCTATTCCAAGTTTAAGATATCCTTCGATCTCTTCCGGATCTTCTATGATTCTACATTCCAGTTTATAGTTTTGTGTGTCTTTTGTTTGAACTTTTTCAAAATAAACTTTGTCGTATCTGCATTTCATAACATACTTATGAGGAAATTCCAAATCCAAAGAAGTTTTGTCAGAAAGCAGCAGTTCTTCCGCCGCAGCCAAATGTACCGAACCAATGTCGTTCATAAGCCCTACTCTTCCAAAAGCCTTTACAATAACTCTTTTCCTTACAGCAGTATGGAGACCTTTCAGGATATCTCTCTGCAAGCAGCCTCGCTCATCCTCCATAACAAAACTCTGCATGATCTCATCTGTAAATCCCGCAATAAAATCTCTGTCCTCCTTGGCTATATCTGAAAGCGCCGCAAGAGAATCCACAATATTGCACCCCATTACTTCATTTATATACGGTATCAGTTTGAGTCTGACAACATTTCTCGTATATATCGGTTCCAGGTTTGTATGGTCTATCTTAGGAAATAGTTCTTCAGCCATACAATAATTCTCTATTTCCTCCCTGTCACAAGTCAAGATCGGACGTATTATCTGACCCTCTCTTATATAATCTATTCCGCAAAGTCCCTCCGTTCCGGTCCCTCTTGCAAGTCTCATAAGCAGAGTCTCAGCTTGATCTTGACGGTTATGAGCCACCGCTATTTTAGCTCCTCCGATTTTGTCTGCCACCTCTCTGAAGGAGTTATATCTTACGATCCTGCCTGCATCCTCAGAACTTGTTTTCCACTCCACCGCAAGCTTTTCCACATCAAATCTATACGCAAAAAAAAGGATGCCCTTCTCTTTGCAGAAATCTTCACAAAATTTCTCATCACTGAATGCATCCTCTCCGCGATACATATGATTTATATGCACCGCAGCTATTTTATCTATCCCAAAATGATCTTTCAATGTCCAAAGGCTGTGCAATAGGCAGGTTGAATCCGGGCCTCCGGAAAAGCCTACCACTACATTATCGTCTTTTTTGATAAGTTCGTATTTTTCAACTGTATTCTTGATTTTTTCAATGATCCTGTTCATGCTTAAAACCTCTCTCAATCAATTATACGAACAGAATACTGAATAATCAATCAGTTTTTATTCCCCTTATGACAAGCCCCGCTATGTACCTTTCCAAGCTCAGTTTAAGATACTGTAAATGCAAGAATAGACATATCATCTTTTTCACCATCTCCATACCTCTCTATAGCTTTACTTAAAAGAAGATCTGAAACCGTCTGCGGATCGGAAGATTTTATTTCCAGTAAAGCTTTCTCTATCCAATTATCCCCTTCATGATCTGCTTCATTAACATTTTCTATGCATCCGGCTTCTGATATACCGTCAGATACCAGCAGCACCATATCAGATGGTTTAAGCCGCCTTATAACATTCTCCGCTTTAGCTTTCTCTACTATCCCCATAGGCAGGCTCCCTCTTTTTATAGTTTCCACCATACCGCTTCTTTTGATATAGGCATCCGCCGATCCGGCTTTATAAAAATTAATTACTCCGTTTCTAACATTCAAAGTTGCCACATCAACGGTTGTAAATATTTCTTCTTCGGATTTCATGACCAGTATGGCATTCAAAGCACTTAATGCAACATCAGGTTCAAATCCGGCTTTGAGCAGCTGGTAAAGTGTATTTACCGTAAGCATGCTCTCACCCGCTGCTCTTTTTCCGCTGCCCATGCCGTCACTAAGGAGGAAAAGATAATTGGCATCATCTAATTTTGTCCCTGCGCAGCTGTCTCCGCAAACAACACCGTCTTTCGCATATTTTGAAATACCTATTTTTACATTTTCTATAATACTGCTGCTGTAATCCGGCTTGCTGCTTCCTATAGCTCTCAGCGCTTTAGAAAAAATCTCCGCATTCCCTTCAAACTGTGCTGCAAGAGCTTCTCTGCTGGATTCCATTTTTTTCTTCCATTTATACTCCGCTTCAAGCTGAGTCCATATGCTCTTGGTGTATATAGTCATAGCTTCTCTGTTTTCACAAAGAAAACCATTTTTTCTATCTGCCGATCTCATCAGCTCCTCCTCTCCTTTTTCAGCAAAGGAAAGAAGATTTCTTATGTACTGCTCTGTCCTTCCGGAATAAATTTCCCAGCAGTTTTTTCTGGTGGAGCATCCGCTGCAAACTTCTTCGTTCAGAAGTTTGAATAAAGCCTTCAGCTCATCGACCTCAACCACATTTTTTTTACATAAATTTCTTCCGTAAACATAAGACAAATTTTCAAATGCTGTCTTTCCTTCCACCAAGATCTGCCTTGTACGATCAAGATCTGTAGATCTGCTTTCCTCCCAGACTATAAGCGCTTTACACATTAAATATGTACTTATAAGTATGATCATCGCCAGCGAAAAAAATGTTATACTGCTGGGAGAAACCACACCAAAAACGGCAGCTCCCCCTACAAGAAAAGCTGCCGCAGCAAAAAATATAATTCTATAATCGATTTTTGAAACAGACTTTTCCTTTTTTAACACTTTACCGGTTTTTAATAAATCTTTGACAGCGTTTTCCATAACTACCTCCAAACTTTTTGTTTGAAGTATATCAAAGGTTTGTCCGATATAATGTCGATATATGGAGTCTGTTCACAATAATTTTACGACAGTTTACGACCTATATCCCGAAGAATCTTCTGGCATTTGCATTAGTCGCCTCAACCACCGTGTCGAAATCACAGTTAAGTATCTCTGCTATCTTCTGAGCCGTATATTTTACATAAGAAGGCTCGTTTCTTTTTCCTCTGAAAGGCTCCGGAGTTAGATAAGGCGCATCCGTCTCTATCATGAGGTGATCGAGAGGGATAGTTTCCACTACCTCTCTTTGTTTTCTGTTGTTCTTAAAAGTTATCGTTCCCGGAATGGAAAGCATAGCCCCCAGTTTAACATACTGTCTAGCCATTTCAGCACTTCCTGAATAGCAGTGCATCAGAACACCTCCCGGAAAAGCATCCTCTTCCTTGAGGATCTGCATAGTCTCCTCATGAGCATCTCTATCATGAATGATGATAGGCTTACCTATTTCCTTTGCCAGTCGGATCTGTTTTCTAAACCATTCCCTTTGCATATCCTGAGGTGAATGATTGTAATAAAAGTCCAGGCCGATCTCTCCTATCGCCATGACCTTTGGCTTTCTTGCCAGGTTTTTGAACATAAGGAGCGTCATATCATCCATTCCTTTTACATCATGAGGGTGACAGCCTACTGCCGCATAGCACCAGTCATACTTCTGAGCCTGGTTAACAGCAAGTAAGGAACTCTCCAGATCAAAGCCTACGTTCATCACATATTCCAGTCCGTTTTCCTCTACTCTTTTACAGATCGCATCGATATCTTCCAATATCCACTCATTGTTCAGATGAGTATGTGAATCAAATAATCCGGCCATTCTATCGCCTCTATTTCACTAAGCATCCATCAGCAGCATCAGTTGTAACGAACTTGAGAGAACCGTCTGCATCGTCTGCAGAGAGGATCATTCCCTGAGACATTTCGCCTCTGAGTTTTACAGGTTTAAGGTTGGAAACTACGACAACAGTCTTTCCTACCATATCTTCAGGTGTATAATATGACGCAACGCCTGAAACGATCTGTCTTACTTCTTCCCCTACTTTTACTTGTGAAACGAGAAGCTTGTCAGCCTTTGGATGCTTTTTGCATTCGAGGATCTTACCTGTTTTAAGCTCCACCTTATCGAAATCATCAATTGTGATCTCTGCCTTTGGTTCAGCTTCTTTCTTTTCTTCTTTCTTCTCTTCCTTTTTTTCCTCCTGCTTAGGAGCATTGCCGGTGCCTTCCATATTCATAAGAGCCGCAAGTTCCTTTTCAATATCTATTCTCGGGAAGAGAGGAGCGCCTTTTTCAACCTTAGCGCCAACCTTTGTGAGACCGAACTTGAATGTATCATCCCATCCTGTACCTTCGCCTTCAGCTATGCCCAGCTGTCTCCAGATCTCTTTGGATGTGTGATGCATGAACGGAAGGATAAGAACAGAGATTATTCTTATTGCTTCAGCAAGATTGTACATTACTGTATCGAGTCTTCCCTTATCTTCTTCGTTTTTAGCGAGGATCCAAGGTGTTGTTTCATCGATGTATTTATTTGTTCTTCTAACGATAGCCCAAATTTCATCCAATGCTGCACTGTAGTTCATCTTATTCATATAAGCTTCTACCTTTGCAGCTGCACCTGTTGCTACAGCTATAAGATCTTCGTCAAAATCTCCAGGTACATTGTGTTCAGGAATTATTCCGCCGTCGTATTTTTCTATCATGGAAACTGTTCTGCTTACGAGATTTCCAAGGTCGTTTGCAAGGTCAGAGTTAAGTCTGTTCAGCAGTACTTCGTTTGTAAATACTCCGTCGTTTCCGAAGGAATATTCTCTGAGAAGGAAATACTTAAGTGCATCTACTCCGTATTTTTCAATGAGAACTACAGGGTCTACGATATTTCCTCTGGACTTTGACATTTTGCCGCCTTCAAGAAGGATCCAGCCGTGACCGAAAACTTTCTTTGGAAGAGGCAGATCTGCTGACATAAGCATTGCAGGCCAAATGATAGTATGGAATCTTACGATCTCCTTACCTACGAGATGAATGTCTGCAGGCCAGTACTTGTTGTACTTTTCAGGTTCATCAGGATATCCGAGCGCTGTGATGTAATTGGAAAGTGCATCTAGCCATAGATATATTACGTGTTTTTCATCAATAGGTACAGGAATACCCCAGTCAAACGTTGATCTGGAAATACAAAGATCTTCCAATCCCTGTTTAACGAAATTGATCATTTCGTTTCTTCTTGATTCAGGCTCAAGGAATTCAGGATTGTTTTCGAACAGGTCGAGCAGTCTGTCCTGATACTTTGAAAGTTTGAAGAAGTATGCTTCTTCCTTCATTGTTTCTACAGGTCTTCCGCAGTCAGGGCATTTGCCGTCTACGAGCTGTGTTTCTGTCCAGAAGGATTCACATGGTGTGCAGTAAAGTCCTTCGTATGAACTTTTATAGATATCGCCTTTTTCGTACATCTGCATGAAGAGCTTCTGTACTCTTTTTACGTGTCTTTCTTCTGTTGTTCTGATGAAATCGTCGTAAGAAATCTCCATGGTAGCCCATAATTTTTTAACTCCGTCAACGATCTTATCGATATATTCGATCGGCTTCATATTGTTCTGTTCAGCTATTCTCTGAAGCTTCTGGCCGTGCTCATCAGTTCCTGTAAGGAACATTACATCATAGCCCTGAAGTCTTTTGAATCTAGCCATTGCGTCTGCCGCTACTGTGCAGTATGTGTGGCCGATATGAAGATTTGAGCTTGGGTAATAAATTGGTGTTGAAATGTAAAATGTCTTTTTTTCCATGATTTTTCCTCCTTCGTAAGAGAGGCGAATGGAACCCTCTCCGAATCATAATAGGTAATTATACCATAAACACACACTAATATACAAGACGATTGAAGTCCTATAACGCTGTTCCTTAAACTAAAAAAATCCCCCATTCAAAGAATGGGGGACAACATACAAAGAATTAATCTTCTTCTGTTTCTTCACGCCAATCGGCAATTTTGGCTACTACTGTAACGCCTGATTCGTTTGCCTTTACAAAACCGCCTTCACAGTTTGCAACCTGCATTTTGTTTTCATCAGTTCTAATCTTAAGAAGACCTTTACCAATGATAGCATTTGTGAAAATGTGGTCATAAAGATACGCTTCATCGCCTTCTACAGTCCTTACTACGACCATGTCAGCTTCGCCGTCAAATAATCTCTTTTCCGGAGTAACTACTTCGAGATGAAATGGTTTTGCCATTTTGCCACCTCCTATTTATTAGCCTGAGCTACTACGTCTTCGATTCCGCCAGCAAATAAGAATGCTGATTCTGGGATATCATCATGTAAACCGTCTAAGATTTCCTGGAAACCTTTTACTGTTTCAGCGATAGGTACGTATTTACCCTGCATACCTGTAAACTGTTCAGCAACATGGAACGGCTGTGATAAGAATCTCTGTACTTTTCTAGCACGAGCTACAATGATCTTGTCTTCATCACTGAGTTCATCCATACCGAGGATAGCAATGATGTCCTGAAGTTCATTGTATCTCTGGAGGATTTCCTGTACTCTACGAGCTACTGTGTAGTGTTCTTCGCCGAGTACCAGTGGATCCATGATTCTTGATGAAGAATCAAGTGGGTCTACAGCTGGGTAGATACCAAGTTCTGTGATCGCTCTTGATAATACAACTCTCGCGTCTAAGTGAGCGAATGTTGTAGCAGGAGCAGGGTCAGTCAAGTCGTCCGCAGGTACGTAAATAGCCTGTACGGATGTGATTGAACCTTTCTTTGTTGATGTGATTCTTTCCTGAAGTTCACCCATTTCTGTAGCCAGTGTAGGCTGATAACCTACAGCTGATGGCATACGTCCGAGCAGAGCGGATACTTCTGAACCAGCCTGTGTAAATCTGAAGATGTTATCGATGAAGAGCAGTACGTCCTGTCCTTTAACATCTCTGAAGTATTCAGCCATTGTAAGACCTGAAAGAGCTACTCTCATACGAGCTCCAGGAGGTTCATTCATCTGACCGAATACCATCGCTGTTTTACCGATAACGCCTGAATCTGTCATTTCGTAGTAAAGGTCATTACCTTCACGTGTTCTTTCGCCTACTCCAGCGAATACGGAGATACCGCCGTGCTGTGTAGCGATGTTGTTGATGAGTTCCTGAATAAGTACTGTTTTACCTACGCCGGCACCACCGAACAGACCAACCTTACCACCCTTTGTGAATGGTGCCATAAGGTCTACTACCTTGATCCCTGTTTCAAAGATCTGAGCAGATGTATCCTGTTCTTCAAATGAAGGAGCCTTTCTGTGAATAGGGAATCTTTCCTTAGCTTCAACTGGTCCTCTGTTATCTATTGTTTCACCGAGAAGGTTAAATAATCTTCCCAGAATTTCTTCGCCTACAGGTACTGTAATAGGTCCGCCTGTATCGAAAGCATCTGTGCCTCTTTCGAGACCGTCTGTTGATGACATAGCAATACATCTTACTGTGTCATCACCAAGATGCTGTGCAACTTCAGCTACGATTTTATTACCGTCAACGATAATTTCGATAGCGTTTCTCAGAGCCGGCATATTTTCTGCATCAAACTTGATGTCAAGAACCGGACCGATGATCTGAGTTACGATGCCTTTTCTATGTTCCAAGCACTCCACGTCCTTTCATTAAATCTATTGTAACGCATCAGCACCGCCGACAATTTCAGTGATTTCCTGAGTAATTGCAGCCTGTCTTGCTCTGTTGTAGAACAATGTTAACTGATCTATTAATTCCTTCGCATTGTCCGAAGCATTTTCCATTGCAGTTCTTCTTGCAGCCTGTTCACTCGCATATGATTCTACTAATCCGCCGTAGATCATGCTTTCAACGTACTGAGGTACGAACAGGTTGAAGAAGTCCTCTTCATTAGGAGTAAACACAGTTACTTCAAAGAGTTCAGGTGTTCCTTCACCAACAACGCTTTCTGATTCTTCAGTAAGCTGTTCGATATTTTCTTCAAAGTCTGCCTTTGAAATAGGAAGAACTCTTGCAGCCTTGGTCTGCTGTGAAATCATGCTGACAAACTGTGTATAGATAACATAAACTTCATCGATCTCGCCGTCTCTGTACATTCTGAGTACTTCGTCAGAAAGGTCTTTTGCTTCAGCATATGTGATCGTTTCTCCGATACCCTGATAGGATCTGACAATTTCATAATTTCTTTTTCCGAAATAATCAACGCTCTTTACGCCGATCGGAATAATGCAAGCTTCTGTTTCTTTTTCCTTTTCAACCGCTGTGTGAAGTTTAAAAGTGTTTGTATTGAAACCGCCGCAAAGACCTTTATCCCCTGCAACTACTATGTAAAGGGTTTTCTTGATCTCTCTTGCGCCTTCAACATATTCACTCTTGAATCCTTCTGATTTTCCAAGGATCTCGCTTACTACTCCTGATACCGCATTGAAATATGGTCTGTAAACTTCCATTCTTTCTCTTGCTTTACGGAGTTTTGAAGATGCAACTAATTCCATGGCTTTTGTGATCTGTCTTGTGCTGTTAACACTCTTGATCCTGCGTTTGATATCTCGCATTCCAGCGCCTGCCATTTAGTTCACCTCCATTTTCTCAATTAAATTTTACTCTACTGAGAACTGAGGTAAGAACTCTTCGATAGCCGCTCTTAATTTCTGTTCTGTTTCGTCAGTGATCTTTCCTTCAGCAACGATTGTTTTGCCGATTTCTGCATGGTGTGAATCCATGAATTCGAGGAAATCTTTTTCGAATTTACCAACTTTGTTTACAGGAATGTCTGCAAGGTACTTGTTGATAACTGCGAAGATGATCATGATCTGAGCTTCTACAGCCATTGGAGCGTACTGAGGCTGTCTTAATACCTGCATGAGTCTTTCACCCTGTGCAAGACGAGCCTGTGTATCTTTATCCAGGTCTGATCCGAACTGTGAGAACGCTGCAAGTTCTCTATACTGAGCTAATTCAAGACGAATCTTACCAGCTACCTGTTTCATAGCTTTGATCTGAGCGTCACCGCCTACACGGGATACAGAGATACCGGAGTTAACCGCTGGTCTCTGACCTGAGAAGAACAGTTCAGTTTCAAGATAGATCTGACCGTCTGTGATTGAAATTACGTTTGTTGGGATATAAGCTGATACGTCGCCAGCCTGTGTTTCGATGATTGGGAGTGCTGTGATTGAACCGCCGCCGTTTTCATCTGATAATTTAGCTGCTCTTTCGAGAAGTCTGCTGTGGAGATAGAATACGTCACCAGGATAAGCTTCACGTCCTGGAGGTCTTCTAAGAAGCAGTGACATTGCTCTGTAAGCAACAGCATGTTTTGAAAGGTCGTCGTAAATGATCAGTACGTCTTTACCCTGGTACATGAATTCTTCTGCCATTGCGCATCCAGCATATGGAGCGATGTACTGAAGAGGAGCAAGTTCGCTGGCACTTGCAGATACGATGATGCTGTATTCGAGAGCATCGTGATCAGCTAATGTCTGAGCGATCTGTGCTACTGTTGAAGCCTTCTGACCGATAGCAACGTAGATACAAATTACGTTTTCTTTCTTCTGGTTAATGATTGTGTCAACAGCGATAGCTGTTTTACCTGTCTGTCTGTCTCCGATGATCAATTCACGCTGTCCTCTTCCGATAGGGATCATTGAGTCGATCGCTTTGATACCTGTCTGGAGAGGCTGGAATACTGATTTTCTTTCGATTACACCAGGAGCTGGATATTCGATAGGTCTTGTTTTTGTTGTGTTGATAGCGCCTTTGCCGTCGATAGGCTGACCAAGAGCGTTAACAACACGACCGATTAATTCTTCACCAACAGGTACTTCTACTACTCTACCTGTTGCTTTAACTACATCGCCTTCTTTTACGAGCATATCTGAACCGAGAAGTACAACCCCGATGTTGTCTTCTTCAAGGTTCTGTGCCATTCCGTAAACGTCGTTAGGGAATTCAAGGAGTTCGCCGGCTTTACATTTTTCTAAGCCGTGGATTCTGGCAATACCGTCCCCTACTTGAATTACAGTACCAACGTTGGCTGATTCTAATGTAACGCCGTAGTTCTTGATCTGGTTCTTAATCACGGCTCTTATTTCTTCAGGCCTTAAGTCCACTGTAAATCACCTCTATTCTGTTTAGATCATAATATTATCTATTGAAGATTTCATTTCTCTAAGCTGAGTAGCAACTGATGTGTCTATTACACTGTCACCAACTTTAAGTTTAAGTCCGCCTACCACTGCAGGATCAACTAAGATTTTCAGCTTGATGTTTTTACCGGTAACTTCGCAAAGCTTCTTTTCAAGCTTAGAAACAGTTTCTTCAGATAAAGGTTTTGCAACTCTTGCAATACCTTCAACGATACCGTTCTTTTCATTTACAAGAGAGTCGAACATTCTGATAATTTCAAAACACTCGTTTGTTCTTCTCTTATCAATAAGTACATTTAAGAAGTTAAGTACTACCGGTGAAAGTTTCTGATCAAAGACTGATTTGAAAACTTCTTTTTTAACGTCCTTTGAGACTTTTGGAGATGTGTAGAATGCGTAAAAATCAGGATTTTCTTCAAAAAGAACTTTAAGTTCTGCAAGCTCTGTCTGAATAGCATCTGTTACGCCTAATTCTTCACTGACATCCAATAAAGATTCTCCGTAAATTCTTGCGGTTAGTTCTGCCATTTAACATCCCCCGCCTCTTCAATAAACTTAACAACGAGTTTTTCATTAAGTTCATCGTCCATTTTTTCACCGATGATTTTTTCAGCAGCCATAATAGCCATTGCAGCCACTTCATCTTTAAGTTCGTTATAAGCGTTACGCTGATTTCTTTCGATCTCAACCTGTGCTTTTTCGATTATATCATCTGATTTATTTCTGGCTTCCTGAATGATTTCTTTAGCTCTCTCATCAGCTTTGTTTCTAGCTTCTTTGAGAATAGCATCTGCTTCGATTCTGATTTCTTTGATCTTCTTTTCGTAGTCAGCTCTTAACGCTTCAGCTTCAACTCTCTGGTTTTCTGCTGTTGATAAATCGTTAGCGATTGTGTTCTTACGTTTTTCAAGCATCTTGTTAACTGGTTTGAACAAGAATTTAGCAAGAAGAGCAACTAAGATCAAAGTATTAGCTATCTGGAAAAACCAAGGCCAACCGAAGCTTACAAGACCAGTATATACTTCCATTTGCAAGGTCCTCCTTTCTTATGCTTGCTATTTTTCTGCTTTATCTTATAAATTACGTCCTATAAGCAGATCCTATAACATGCCTACGAGAGGGTTTGCAAATAATAAGATTAATGCAACAACCAGACCGTAGATACCTGTTGTTTCATCAACAGCTGCTCCGAGAAGCATTGTCTTAATGATGTCACCCTGTGCTTCAGGCTGTTTACCTACAGCTTCTGCACCTTTACCAGCAGCGAATCCCTGGCCGATTCCAGGGCCTATACCAGCGATCATAGCTAAGCCTGCGCCTACAGCAGAACATGCTAAAATTAATGCTTTGCCTGTAATAGCTTCCATTTTTTATGTCCTCCTTAATTAACTACATAATAAGTATTTTTATTAAAGCAATCCGATTAATGGATTTGCGAAAAGCAGTACCAGTGCTATAACCAGACCGTAGATACCTGTTGTCTGTGCAACCGCCTGACCAAGTACCATAGTTCTAATTACTGCACCCTGTAATTTAGGTCTCATACCTGTAGCTTCTGATGCTTTTCCTGCAGCGAATCCCTGACCTATTCCAGGTCCAACGCCTGCGATCATTGCGAAGCCTGCTCCCAGAGCGGAAGCTGCTAATATAATGAAGCTTGAATCGACACCCACAAGCGGATTTGCATACATCAGGATGAGAGCAACTACCAGTGAGAAGATACTGGAGGTCTGGGCAATAGCCTGACCTAAGATCATTACTACCATTACTTTATTTGATGCGTTTAAGTTGAAAGATGTACCTTCAACCGCTTTACCCGCTGCATAACCCTGGCCGATACCAGGTCCGAGACCGCCTATCATC
The DNA here is from genome assembly GCA_017397005.1 of Bacillota bacterium. Lineage (GTDB taxonomy): Bacteria > Bacillota > Clostridia > Peptostreptococcales > Anaerovoracaceae > RGIG1899. The sequence continues at coordinate 7,433 of JAFQKJ010000131.1, read as the reverse complement.
GCGATACCTGCTGCAAGTCCCGAGCAACCTAAAATTAAGAAATTAGCATCTACTCCGATGAATGGGTTTGCATACATCAGGATCAATGTTACTACTAATGAGAAAATAGCTGAAGTCTGTGCCATCGCACTGCCCACTAACATAAGCATGATTGACTTACTTGTGGATTCAGGATTGATGCCAACTGCTTCTGCCGCTTTACCGCCTGCGTAACCTACGCCGACACCGGAACCGAGACCGGCAATCATGCATGCACCTGCACCCATTGCAGATAATCCGAGAACTACTGCTAATTCAGGTGTTCCCCCAACGCTTGCTGCAGCGATTGGGTTTGCAAACATGAAGATCAACGCGATTACCAGTGAGAAGATACCTGTTGTCTGTGCAACAGCTGAACCCAGCAGCATACACATCATGATACCTCTCTGGTTTTCCGGAGCGAAACCGGTTGCTTCTGCAGCTTTACCGGCAGCATATCCGCAGCCGATACCTGCACCTACTCCGGCTACCATTGCAAGTCCTACACCGATCGCAGAACCGGCAATAGCTATAGCATTACCTTCCTGATTTACCATTGGGTTACCAAACATCAGGATGAGAGCTACTACCAGTGACAAGATACCTGTTGTTTCCGCAACACCGGCACCTACCAGCATAGTCATAAGACTTGTCTTCTGGTTTTCCGGATGTGCTCCGGTGGATTCTGCCGCTTTACCTGCAGCATAACCCTGTCCTACCCCAGGACCGATACCTGCTATCATAGCGAGACCGGCGCCGATGGCAGATGCTCCTAATATGAGCGCTTCTTTGTCGAAAGAAAGCAGCCAAGTCATGAACTGCTCAACAAAATTCGCCAAGTCTTCACCTCCTGTCAAAATACATAATTTACAATTAGTCCATAGCCATTGATACGAATACCATTGTCAGCATTGTAAAGATAAATGCCTGTAAAACTCCGGCAAATACGTCGAAGTAAGCATGGAGTACGGCTGGAATACCTAATTCAAAGATTGGAATAGGGAGTACTCCGCCAAGAATAGTTCCAAGAGCATTGTATACTAATGCCATGATGATCATGCCGCCTACGATATTACCGAATAGACGGAATGCCAGTGAAACAGGTGTTGCCACTTCACTTATCAAGTTAAGTGGTGCCATTACAGCAACCGGCTCGAAGAAAGTACCTTTAAGCCATCCGCCAACACCCTTTCTTCTAATTGAATTACCATGAATCATGAAGAAAGTGAGAATAGACAATGCAAATGTGGTGTTCAAATCTGCCGTTGGTGCTCTAAAACCAACCAGTCCCCAAAGATTTGCGCACACGAGGAATATCATAAGTGTACCCATGTAAGGAACAAAGCCCAATTTGTCTTTACCCATACTGGAGCCAACAAGGCTTGTGAGTACGCCTACCAATATTTCTGCCACATTTTGTTTTCCGTCGGGCACAAGTTTCATATTACGAGTCAGTATAATTGAAACCACTACTAAAACTGCCATGATTATCCAAGTATTAATTACTGTTTCTGTAATAAAAACTCCATTGGAAAACTCCACAATTATTTTTGGTCCAAACTCAGTGTTCATTAACGTCCTCCTTTCTCAGAATGTCACTCAAACTAGCCATCCTGTTATTTTGCCCTTCTTAAAAGTTTTTTTAGTTTATCTCTATTCCCCGGTGTATCTAAAACTTGTGTTAAGTAGAGAGCCGCAATTGATGTGAAAAATCCCAACACGGTACCTATAGGACTAAGAAACGACACTTTTACTGCGACCAGCAGAGTCACTATGTAAATGCCGTATCTGATCAAATAGTTGATGGTCATTTTCGTCTTTGCTTTTTCCGGAGTCATTTCTATAGCTTTTTCCCCGGCTATCGCCATTATGTTAAAGTTTATGATAGCTATCACAGTCCCGTAGAGAACTCCGCATATCATTGTCTGCCATGATTTCACAAAAATTAAGCAGATAACACATATTATACCTGCTATTATTGCTGATGCTATACTGATAGTTTTTCTTAAATCCGCAGACAAACCATTCATTTTTTATTACCCATTCCCTTTGTTAGTAATTTATAAACATTCATAAAGCCGCCAATGATGCCGATAAATATACAAACTATGAGACATATTCCCGGTGTACCCAGCTTTTCATCCAGCCAGTTTCCGATCCAAACACCACCAAAAACACATACTATCATGGTAATGCCGATCTGCGAAACCATTGCAAAAGCCCGAGCTATACCCATCCTGTCTTTTGCTTTCATAACACTCAACCTCAATTCTGCGCTACCTGTTATTTTAGCACAATTTTCTTCTTTGTACAAATTTATTTCCTATATTAACAGGAATATTTACATATTTTTTGTATGCCGAAAAGGCTAAATTTTAGTTTTTTATGAATGTTCTATTATTTTCTTCTTTTTTCTCATATAATGAAATTTCCAAAGGCTGCAGCATAGCTTCGTTAGAAAAATACTATGCCGCCTCCTATATTTTTATATCCCGAAATGTTCTTTCAAAGCAGCGATTATCTGAACTGAAGCTGTACCGTCGCCATAAGGATTTACAGCTCCGGACATCTTGTCGTAAGCTTGAGGATCATCCAAAAGTTCGCAAGCCATTTCATAGATCTCATCTCTGTTCACGCCTGCCAGCTTCGCTGTACCTGCGGCTATAGCCTCAGGTCTTTCGGTCTCTTTCCTTACGACCAGCACAGGTTTTCCGAGAGCCGGCGCTTCTTCCTGCATTCCTCCGGAATCTGTAAGAATAAAGTAAGATCTCGCCATAAGATTCACAAACGGCTGATACTGAAGAGGGTCTATAAGGTGAACTCTGTCCACTCCATCCAAGATCTCATTTGCTGTTTTTCTGACTGCCGGATTAAGATGCACCGGATATATTATTTCAACATCATCATACTTCAAAGCAATGTCTCTGATAGCGCTGAAGATGTTTACCATATTCTCACCCAGATTTTCTCTTCTGTGGCATGTAACTGTTATCACTCGTCTTCCTTCAAAGTCTATTTCCTTTAAAGTTTCATCTTCAAACTGATACTCTCTGCCTGCCACTTCGAGAAGTGCATCTATTACAGTGTTTCCTGTGATGTATATGCTTTCTTCAGAAATGCCCTCTTTCAGAAGATTTGTCTTGTTGTTTTCTGTAGGAGCGAAATGGAAATCCGCCATATGGCCGGTCATCACACGATTCATTTCCTCTGGATAAGGAGAGTATTTGTCATTAGTTCTAAGCCCCGCTTCCACATGGCCTATTTTTGTCTTATGATAAAACGCTGACAAAGATGCCGCAAAAGTAGTTGTGGTATCTCCATGAACAAGTATGACATCCGGTTTTTCCGCATCTACGATCTTGTCCAGTCCGTTTATAACATTAGCCGTTATCATGCTTAATGTCTGGTTAGGCTTCATGATATTGAGATCATATTTTGGTGTCAGTTCAAAAAGATTTAAAACCTGATCCAGCATTTCTCTATGCTGGGCCGTAACACAAAGCACAGATTCTATCTTTTCATCTGCTTCCAAAGCTTTCACCAAAGGCGCCATTTTTATAGCTTCCGGTCTTGTCCCGAAAACAGACATGACCCTGATCTTTCCTTCTGCTTTTTCTTCTACTGTTCCCAGTACTTCTTCCATTTTTATCTCCTCTTGAGATCTTCCATCCGGCACAGGACGGGCAAATACATATATCATCGCCGCCGCCACTATCATAAGGAAAAAGGCGTCAGTTTTATTTCCCTGTCCGAACTGCACTGCGCAGATCCCCAAAACTCCGCTTATAGCATAAAGGATTATGGCCGTTCTCTTTTGGCCCATGCCCCTTGCCATTATCCTGTGATGAAGATGTCCTTTATCCGCTTCCATTATCGGTCTTCCGTTTACTACTCGTCTGATTATAGCAAAGGCGGTGTCAAAAATAGGCAGACCCAGCGCTATCAGCGGAACTAAAGTTACTATAAGAGTGGTGCCTTTTAACGTTTCTATAGATATGCTGGCAAGCATAAATCCTAAAAACAGCGATCCGGCATCCCCCATAAATATCTTTGCAGGGTTAAAGTTGAAAGGAAGGAATCCAAGAGTCGCTCCTGCAAGAGCAAGCATCAGGATCGTAGTTCCCATATTACCGCTTAAATATGCTCCGTATGCCATGCACATCGATGCGATCAAAGCAGTTCCTGCAGCAAGGCCGTCTAACCCATCAATAAGATTTATAGCATTTGTGATGCCCACTATCCATATTACTGTTATTATCCCCATCATTACAGGAGAAAGGAAAAAGTAATTAACACCTTCTGCAAAAGGATTCTGAATAAAAGCGATCTTTGTCCCGGTGGCAAACACGATCAGCGCTGCCGCTATCTGACACAGCAGCTTCACCTTAGCCGACATATTCTTTATGTCATCATATATGCCCACAAGGAAGATCAAAGTACCTCCCGCAAGAATACCTATTATCTTTTCATTTAACGGAACAGCCAAAAGTATAGCAGTGACGGTCCCCAGATACATAGCCAGTCCTCCGAATCTCGGGATCGGCTTCGTATGCATCCTTCTGTCATCTTTTGGTATATCTATAGCTCCCACTTTAGGCGCCAGTTTTATACATATCGGTGTCATTATCCAGGAAACCACAAAAGCGATGACAAGCACTGTGATTAGAGTTCGCATATTTCAATGTTTCCTTCCTTTAAAATCTTTTCTGCAAACGGGTCCGGATAAGTCCCGTTGAATACTATCCTTTTTATTCCTGCATTAACAAGCATTTTAGCACAAATAGCACATGGCTGATGTGTACAGTACAATGTAGCCCCTTCTATGGAAGTCCCGTACTTCGCAGCCTGAACTATAGCATTCTGTTCCGCATGTATGGCAACACAAAGTTCATGTCTTTCTCCGGATTTTATACCGAGTTTCTCGCGAAGACATCCCACCTGCTCGCAATGAGGCGCGCCGCTGGCCGCTCCGTTATATCCGGTAGCGATTATCCTGCGGTCTTTAACGATGACTGCTCCCACCTGTCTTCTGATACAAGTAGAACGGGTTTTTACAACATGAGCTATTTCAAGAAAATACTGATCCCAATCAGGTCTCATTTTTCGTCCTCCGTAAATTGTTATAATACTATATTTTACTCCTAAACCTATCCTTATGGCAATACAAAACCATAGTATTCTGAAATCGTTTTCTTAAGAAAACGGTCCCATTCTTTCCAAGGGCCGGTCTTGCTTTCATCCGGAGCTTCCCTCTTCAGCACCTTTACAGCTGTATCCGCAGCCTCAAGAGCTTTTATAAGCTCGACTTTATTGACTTCTTTCTCATTATATCTTCTCAGCATTTCGTTTACTTCCGGAAACACTGTTTCTTTCGCTATAGTATGAGGATCTCCCCCCTGCTCAACAAGCACTTCTGTTGCTATAAGAGCCTTTTCAAACATACCCAAAGAAATTATATTTTTCAGGTCAAAAACATAAGAAGTCATGACCTTGGCTGTAGGATCAGTGCAGTCTGAACACAAAGCTCCTATCCTGATCTTTTCCACAGCTTCTCTTTTTAATGTTTCATTCATTTCTTATACCTATCTTTCCAATTCCTCTAAAGTATAATATATTTCTCCCAAATACAGTCCCTGCGGCGGTGCTGTCCTTCCCGCCCTGCTTCGGTCTTTAGACTTAATGATATCTTCTATATCTTCCGGCTCGACAGCCCCTCTTCCTACTTCGATCAAAGTTCCGGTCATTATTCTAACCATATTGTACAGAAAACTGTCACCTTTAACTTCCAGGCAGATTTCTGCGGCGCCGTTCAAATGCTTTTCTGAAGTAACTTTATACGAATAAATGGTCCTAACCGTACTCTCCTGAGGAGTGCTTCCCATTGCCATAAATGCAGCGAAATCATGGGTTCCAACAAAGTACTCCGCAGCTTTCCTCATTTTCTCTGCATCCAAAGGCTTATCGAAATAATAATAAAAATTACGCTTGAACACATTTTTATCAGCGCAATTCATTATTTTATATATGTATTTTTTCCCTTTTGCATCAAAACGAGCATGATAATTCAGAGGCACTTCTACAGCCTCTTTGATCTTGATATCACCCGGAAGCATATTATTCATAACAAACGCAAGTTTCTCAACAGGGATGCCAAAATCCCCTTTAAAAGATGCTCTTTGCCCTAAAGCATGAACTCCCGCATCGGTCCTGCTGGTACCGTCGATCTTTATGTCCTGCCCGCAAATTTTTTTCAAAGCTTTTTGAATTTCGCCCTGAACGGTACGGCTCTCCGGCTGGATCTGCCAGCCGGAGAATCCTGTTCCATCATATTCAATTGTCATCAAAACATTTTTAATCACAACTGCTGCCTTCCGGTATTTTTATTTTTTCCATGAGCTCTTAAGGTCAACGATCCTTGTATATACAGGAGTGTTTTCTGTGCTCAGTTTTGTATCTTTAATATAGTATCCGTGTCTGAAGAACTGACATCTTTCATCTTCCGGCATTTCAAGTACGGACGGTTCCGCAAACGCATGATATACCACCAAAGACTCAGGGTTGACAACAGGTTTTCCGTTTTCGTCTTCAAGAAGTTTTCCGTTTTCATCAGCCTTCAGAAGATAATCATATGCATTTACTGTGATAGGCACTGCTGTTTCCGCATCCACCCAGTGAATAGTTCCTTTTACTTTTCTTCCTGAGAAAGTGCCTCCGCACTTTGTTTCCGGATCGTATGTGCAGATAAGCTCTGTCACTTTTCCGTTTTCATCCTTGATCACTTCTTCGCATACGAGGAAGTACGCGCCCTTGAATCTAACTTCATTTCCCGGGAACAGTCTGAAATATCCTTTTACCGGAACTTCCATAAAGTCTGTTCTGTCAACGTAAAGATTTCTTGAGAAAGGAACCATTCTGGAACCATGATCAGGATTTTTGCTGTTCTCGATCTCAACATATTCTGTCTGCCCTTCAGGATAGTTTCTTACAGTCACCTTTATAGGATCCATTACCACCATCTTTGAAAGAGTCTTATCTTTAAGATCTTCTCTTACGCAATGTTCCAGCATACCCATTTCCACTGTGCTGTTTGCTTTAGCAACGCCTATACGCTCACAGAAATCTCTTACAGCTTCAGGAGTATAACCCCTTCTTCTGATACCTGCTATTGTCGGCATTCTAGGATCGTCCCATCCTAAAACAACTCCATCGTCAACGAGAGCCTTGAGATATCTCTTGCTCATCAGTGTATTTGTAAGATTAAGTCTTGCAAACTCTATCTGCTGCGGCGGATTCTCCCATCCGGTCTCTTTGATGACCCAGTCATAAAGAGGTCTATGGTCTTCAAATTCAAGAGTACAGATAGAATGTGTTATTCCTTCGATAGCATCCTCTAATGGATGTGCAAAGTCGTACAT
>JAFQKJ010000130.1 GCA_017397005.1 Bacillota bacterium | reverse complement strand
TAGGAGCTGCAAACCCCAGCGCTGTCACTGTCAGTACAGAATATATTATTGTTTTTTTCATACCCTATACCTCCGCTTCATACTTTCTCCTGCTGAGCCACAGCTGTGTTCCCGCTATAAGCGCAACAATTATAAAAAACACCACGGCTTTTGCCTGTCCCACTCCGGCATATCCTATCCTTGAATAGAATGTGTTGAATATATCCAATGCCAGCATAGCCGTTTCTTTCCCGGGCTGCCCTGCAGTTAACGCTAGATTCTGATCAAACATTTTGAATGAATTGGTAAGAGTCAAAAACAAGCATATGGTAAATGCAGGAGAAACCATAGGTACAGTCACATTCCTCAGTATCTGTGCAGAAGATGCACCATCTACTTTTGCTGCCTCTATCATATTGCCCGGGATGTTTTGAATAGCTGCTATATATATTATCATCATATATCCTACCAGCTGCCAGTTGGTAAGTATCACCATCCCCCAGAATCCATAATCTGCACTGGAATAAAGGGTCTGCTGGAAAGGATACAGGATTCCGTTTATTATCATCTGCCATATATATCCCAGAACTATCCCGCCTATAAGGTTAGGCATAAAGAATACGGTCCTGTAGAAGTTCGTACCTTTGAGCCCTCGGGTAAGCATCATCGCAAAGGTAAATGCAAGAATATTAACTGTTATGACCGACACCGCCGTAAATTTAACTGTGAACCACAAAGCGTTTACGAAATCACTGTTGGTAAAGGCCTCTATATAGTTGGAAAAACCTACAAATTCTGTTTTTGTTATCACTTTGAATTCGCAAAAGGACAGATATATCCCTACAGCAAAAGGTATTACAAAAGATATTACAAAAGCCAGTAAAGTAGGAAGAAGAAACACCGGGAAATATTTTTTTAAACTTCTGTTCATATTCCCTCTTCTCCTTTCATTTTATCTTGTCAAAGCATACTCCGAAGCCCAGTTCTCAGTGACAGCAGTAACAACATTGTTCCAGTCTCCGGTCCCCTGTGCATATTGAAGCAGTGCATCTCCAAATCTGTTTTTAAACTCTTCACTTGGAAATGCTGTAAAAACCCACGGTACAGACGTAACGCCTTTATTTGATATCCATTCCACCACCTGAGAGCCAAGAGGATCTGCAGGTTTTTCATCATCTTCAAAAGTGTTGAAAGGAGATATGAAACCTAGATCGTTCAGTACATAGTTTTTTCCTGTTTCACTGCTGAAAAGCCATTCCAGAAACTTTAATGATGCCTGCTTGTCTGCGTCAGAAGCTTCGTCATTGATAGCAAGATAATTCTCTGTTCCTACACAAATACCGCTGTCTTCTTCGCCTTCTGCTCCGATATATATAGGCATCATTTTAACATCATCTTCTGTCACCGTATTTCCGCTAACACCTGCTATCTGAGACATAGCCCAGTTTCCGTTTTGAACCATTGCAGCTTTTCCGAGAGCAAATTCACTCATTGAATCCGCTGTAGTCTTACCGCCTATCAAAGTTGGTGCAGTAACAGAGTTGTTTATATAAAGATCAAACATATTCTTAAAACCTTCGTTATAGCTGAAGTTGACCGATTCAGAGCCCAAAGCTGTGATCACCGGATCAAGTTCTTCTCCCAAACTATGAAACTCATGATAAAAAGGCACATTTGCCAGATGAGATGTCCATCTCCACTGTTCTCCTGACGCCATAGATGTGGATGCAAACACGCCTTCGATACCCAGTTCTTCTTTTTTAGCTGTCATATCCTCAACAACAGCTTTAAATGTATCAAAGCTTTTTATCTCGTCTACAGACTCCACCACAGAGTATTCCATTTTAAAATAGTTCTGCATAATGCTGTCATTATAAATTATCCCAAAGCCTTCCACAGTGTAAGGCACTGCGCAGACTTCATCTCCGTCTTTAAGTGCCAGGCTTTTGTCGCTGAGCATTTCATATAGATCGGTGTCCTGCAGATCCATACAATGATCTTCCCAGCTTTCAAGTC
>JAFQKJ010000129.1 GCA_017397005.1 Bacillota bacterium | reverse complement strand
GATAGAGATCATGGGAACTAAAGCAAGCAGAAAGAGCGGAAGTACAAACAGAAATCACAAGCAGAGCAGGGATCGAAAAAGAAGAAGAGCAAAAACATATATCATGCTGCTGTTCATGCTGTTTCTTGTAATAGGAACCACTACAAAATTCGGGATAACCGGTGACGGAGTCATAGTTCTGGATCCGGGACACGGAGGTTCAGATCCGGGAGCGATTTATTCCGGGATAAACGAGAAGGATATCAATCTTCAGGTGGCAAAGAAAACCGCAGATATTTTAGAGAGTGCCGGCTATGAAGTCATACTTACGAGAAAAAAAGATGATTTCATAGAACTTACTGACAGAGCAATGATATCAAACAGGAAAAATGCTTCTGTATTCGTAAGCATTCACTGCAATGCGTCTGAAAATCCTCAGTCCTGCGGTATAGAAACATATAACGCAAGAGATTCTCAGAAAGGAATGGAATTAGGAAAGTCTATACATAAAGCAGTTTTGGAAAGCACAGGAGCCGATGACAGGGGGACTCATGAGAAAAATTTTGTCGTGCTTAAAAACACACGCTGCACCGCGGCGCTGGTGGAGATTGGCTTTATGAGCAATGCCGGAGAACTGGAAAAACTGACGGATACTTTTTATCAAAATAAAGTTGCAAAAGGTATTGCGGAAGGTATCATAGATTATATACAATAATACATAAGGCGGCCGTCGGTCGCCTTATAAGTCTATTTTTGGAGGCAATATGCAGAAGTCATTATCTTTGTGGAATTTCTTTACGATAGGATTCGGAGCAATAATAGGTACCGGATGGGTGCTGCTGGTAGGAGACTGGATGATCCTGGGAGGCGGCCCTATAGCGGCTATAATCGCTTTTGCGCTTGGAGCTGTTATGCTGCTGCCTTCGGGAGCTGTTTTTGGAGAACTTACATCAGCAATACCTATATCAGGAGGGATAGTTGAGTACGTAGACCGAAGCATGGGCAAGATCCCTTCATACATAACGGGATGGATGCTTATACTTGGGAATGTCATACTGTGCCCCTGGGAGACTATAGCTATTTCAATGCTGGTTTCTGATATGTTCGGACAGATGATACCGGCAATAAATTCAATAAAACTGTATACCATTATGGGCGCCGATGTGTATCTGATCCCTACTGTAATATCTCTTTTAGTTGCACTTTTTGTTATAAGGATAAACTTTAACGGTGCGGCTTCTGTAGCAAAGCTTCAGGGATTCCTCACAAAATCTCTGCTTACAGGGATGTGCCTTGCTATGATCATATCTATAATAAAAGGAAGTCCTTCAAATGCACTTCCTCTGTTTTCCCAGGTAACAGGACCGGGAGGCCTTACCACTGATGTAAACGGATTTTTTACAGGTATACTTGCAGTAATAGTTATAACGCCGTTCTTCTACGTTGGATTTGACACTATCCCGCAGCAGGCGGAAGAAGCTTCAGAAAATCTTGACTGGAAGAAGTTTGGAAGGATAATAGGAATATCTCTGATGGCGGCAGGTGCATTTTACTGTATATGCATATATGCTTTTGGGACCATAATACCTTGGGAAGAATTTATAAAAAGTGAAGTGCCGGCATTGGCATGTCTTAAGAGCATAGGAATGTATTTCTATCTGCCGATGCTCATAATAGCTACCCTTGGGCCTTTGGGACCTATGAATTCTTTCTATGCTGCCGGTGCAAGGATAATGCTGGCAATGGGAAGAAAAGAACTGCTTCCAAGTTCATTCGCAAAGCTGGAT
>JAFQKJ010000128.1 GCA_017397005.1 Bacillota bacterium | reverse complement strand
CGGCCGGGCCATTCGCAGGCAAAAGTGCGTGAGGATTTAATATTTTATTATTTCCTCACGCTTTTTTTATTATTTCAAAGGAGGGTGTTATGGGGAAAGAAATGAAACAGAAAAAGAGCTGGAAGAAGAAAGAAAAGTTAGGTGTTTTACTGATCGCGATCCTTTTGCTTATGGCCGTTCAGTTATTGAATTCGGATAAAGTTTACGCTGAAACAGCAACCGGGTATAAGGTAACTTATAAAGGTGCAGTTTCATCAATGGGATCTACTTGTGGCAAATTTACGATAAAAGGAAGGGACGCTTTTTGTGCAGAACATCCGAAGGCAACACCGCCGACAGGGACTAAAATAACGTCTACAAAATTGCTTACAAACAGCACTATGAGAAAAGCCTTGTATTATGGTTACGGAGGTCCTAAAGCTAAGGTCAGTAAAAACAATGCTGGATGGGTATCAACATCTATAGCTTTATCACGTGCCAACGGTAAAGGCGGAGGAACGACAAAGGCTCAGAGGTTTTACAAAACGCTGGGAGACTATTCAACTCCGCCGGATAGCTTCAAGGTATATATTTGCAATACTGCCGGAGGACTTCAGGATCTGTGTTACTGGATATATGAACCTGAAGGGAAGGTTAGAGTAAAAAAACAGTCGACTGATGCTAATGCGACAAGCAGCAGAGGGTATTCTTTATCGGGCGCAGTATATGGAGTTTATAAGAATAAATCTTGTGCTTCAGATAGCAGAGTTACAAAGTTGACCACTGGATCATCAGGGATTTCAGGAAAAGCCACATTGGATAAAGGCACTTACTACATCAAAGAGATGACCGCGCCAAAGGGCTTCAGTCTTAGTAGTACAGTATATACAGTAAGCATTACAGATCAATGTGATAAAACTGTGACCGTTAAGGATGCTCCTAAGAAAGGGAAGATTCAGCTCGTCAAATCATCTGATAATCCTGATGTTACAAAAAACAACAGTGCATATTCTTTATCGGGTGCTGAATATGACGTTTGGTCCGACTCGGCGCGAACAAAAAAAGTGGGGACCTTGAAGACGACGTCTTCCGGAAAGTCAAATATATTGTCAGTATGGGCAGGAACATATTATATTAAGGAAACTGTCGCACCGAAGGGCTATGAAAAAGATCCTTCTGTGTATAAATTAAGCGTATCTGTAACAAGCATAGGGACTACTAAAATTTTAAAAGTTAAAGATGTTCCAAAGAAGGGGAAATTGCAGTTAGTAAAGTCGTCATCCGATCCCGGACTTACTGATAGCAATAGTGCATACTCCCTCTCTGGAGCAAAGTACGGTGTTTGGTCTGACTCTTCGCTTAAGAAAAAAGTCGGTACATTGACCACTAAAAGTGATGGTAGCTCGAACGTGATTTCTGTATATCCGGGGATATACTATGTTAAGGAAACAACAGCCCCTAAAGGGTATATGAAAGACAATACTATCCATAAGGTGACAGTTACCGGTAGTAATTTTACAACAACAAAAGTAGTAAAAGTCAAAGATGTCCCCGAAAGCGATCCGGCATGGGTGATTATACAAAAAATAGATGCAGAGTCAGGTGAAGCTGTCTCAGACGGAGATTATGACATGAGTGGTGCAGAGTTTAAAGTAAAGTATTATGAAGGAACTGACTGGGATGAAGATCCGGCTGAAGCAGGTATAGAGGCTAAAAGGGAATGGGTGTTTAGGACGAATGAAAGTGGATATATCTGTTTGGATGATAATGAATACTTTGTTTCCGGGGACGACTTGTATTATAACGATTTGGGGAATCCTACGATCCCCATAGGAACGATCACTTTACAAGAAGCAAAGGCCCCGGAAGGATATGAAATAAATAATGAGGTTTTTATTGTCAAAATACTGATAGACGATAATAAACCGGGCGTATCATTGAACCAGATACCTACTACTATAGTAGAAGAACAGCCGATAAAGGGTGACATAGAAATTATCAAGAAAGATAGCAAGACCGGCAAACTGCTGGAAGGTGTTGTCTTTTATGTAATAGATGCGGTATCGAATGAGGTGGCAGCAACCCTTGTTACTGATGAAAATGGATATGCGACAACTACAGCGGTGGGTGAGTCTAATGGGTGTTTGTCTTATGGAGAATACATTGTAAGAGAAGAATCCGCTCCGGCAGGGTATCTTCCCATGTCAGAAGATATCAGAGTCGTCATATCTCAAAATAAAGAAAAAATATGTCTGAATATAGAAAATACGCCTGCTGAGATAGGAACATCAGCGACTTTTAAAGAAAATGGTTTAAGGATAATCAATGTTCATGAAACAGTCACTATAATAGACGAAGTGTATTTTAAGAACCTGATTCCGGGACAGGGATATAGACTGGAAGGTGTGTTGATGGATACTTTTACCGGAGAACCGCTCAAACTGAATGGAGAAGAAGTGACATCGAGCATGAGCTTTGTTCCAGAATCTGCAGCAGGAAGCTTAAAAATGGAATTTGTTTTGAACGGAGAAGCTCTGGCAGGAAAATCGGTGACGGTATTTGAAGAATTGTATATTGAAGAAACGATGATTGCAAGCCATAAAGATATCACAGATAAAGAACAGACTGTAACTTTTTTAGGACCGAGCGAAATCGGAACGACAGCATATTTCAAGGACAACAATTCTAAGGAGATATTGCCCACTGAGACAGTAACTATAGTAGACGAAGTCAGATATAAAAATTTGATACCGGGAAATGAGTATAAATTGTCAGGAGTGTTAATGGATACAGAAACAGGAGAACCACTTCTTGTAGACGAAAACAAAGTGATCTCGGATATAGAATTTGTTCCTGAGACTTCAGTCGGGGTCGTATATATGGAATTCATATTAGATGCATCTCGGCTTTCAGGTAAATCTGTTACTGTATTTGAAAATCTATATACGGGTGGAATCTTAGTCGCAAGTCATAAAGAGCTCACTGATGAGGGACAAACAGTGAGTTTTATCGCAATGGGAGATATAGAGATATATAAAGGCGATGAGGTGACAGGAAAGCCCCTCGAAGGCGTAAAATTCCAGATCATAGATAAGTTGAACGGCGAAGTCGTCGCAGAACTTGTAACAGATGATCTTGGTTATGCCACTACAGCTTGCGAAGAAAAAGTTGGGGGAAGCCTGCTGCTCGGAGAATATATCATCAAGGAGACTGAACCTTTGCCCGGGTATGCACCGATAGAAGACATGGAGGTAATGCTTGATGATTTTAACAGGATAATGTCAGTTAAGATAGACAATATGCCGCTCCCTGTACCGGAAGAAGAAATTGCAGACACTGGAGATCCTATGGGGAGAGTGATCCCGCTCAGTATAGTTCTCCTTATCATTTCGTTTATGGGAGCATTAGTGAGCGTGAGGAGAAAAGAAGGGTAGTCATTAAAAATCTCAGTCAATAAATATTTCAAGTAAAAATACTTGACACTTATGCACCGGTGATATATACTATCATAGGTTGATAATGTGTCAAGTATTTTTGCTTGTCAAAAGCT
>JAFQKJ010000127.1 GCA_017397005.1 Bacillota bacterium | reverse complement strand
ATTCCCCTTTGTTTATCTTATGGGCATTCACTACTATAAGGCTCTCTTCCGCCTGCCTGAATATCCTGTTCAGCTTTACGGTATGCACCAGTTCGCTGTCTATTATATCTCTGAGCACATTGCCTGCTCCGACCGGCGGCAATTGATCCGCATCTCCCACAAGTACCAATCTGGACCCAGGCTTCATAGCATTGAGCAAAGCATTCATCAAGAGTATATCTATCATAGAGGCCTCGTCTATGATTACTACATCCGCGTCCAAAGGAGAATCCTCATTTCGTGAAAATCCCATACCCTCTCCGTTTTCCGGAGAATACACGTATTCCAGCAGACGATGTATTGTCTTGGCTTCATATCCCGAAGTTTCCGTGATCCTTTTCGCTGCTCTCCCGGTTGGAGCTGCCACCGCTGTATCAAAACCGCTTTCGTCAAAAATATTTATGATCGTATTTATTATAGTTGTCTTGCCGGTCCCCGGGCCTCCCGTAATAACGCATACCCCGTTTTCAGCCGCACTTTTTACCGCTCTGAGCTGTTCTTCTTCCAAAGTCAGATCCATTTTTTCTTCTGCCGCACGTATCAGTCCGTCCACATCAGAAAAAATCTGTTTATGCTCCTCTCTTAAAAGCCTTATAAGATTTGAGCATACATTTGTCTCTGCGTAAAAATATGCCATAAGAAAAACACAGGCTCTGCTCTCTATATTTTCTATTCGGATATCTCCTTTAAACGGCATCGTATCCAGGATGTCCTCCACTAAAGATGAATCTACCCCCATAGTGTACACCGCTTTTTCTATAAGTTCTTTTTTGGGCAGATAGGTATGACCTTCTCCTGCCTCTCTTGAAAGGATATGCTTTATCCCGCTCTCGATCCTGTATTCCGAATCTTTCCGGATCCCCAGCTTTTCTGCTATTGCATCCGCTGTCCGAAATCCTATCCCCCATATATCATCAGCTAAACGATACGGATTTTCCTCTATTATACGAATAGCATTTGCTCCGTATTTTTTATATATTTTTGCCGCATATCCCGCAGCGATATCGTGACCCTGCAGGAACATAACTATAGAGCTTATCTCTTTATGTTCCTTAAAACTGTCACTTATCTGTTCCAGTTTTTTTGATCCTATCCCATCCACTTCAAGAAGTCTTTCCGGGTCATTTTCCATTATCTCAAGAGTGTCCTCTCCAAATCTGCCAACGATAGCTGCTGCTGTTTTGGGTCCTATACCCTTTACTATACCTGATGCCAGAAAAGCCTCTATCCCTTCTTTGGTAGTCGGAATTATCTCTTTGTACTCTTCAAAGGAAAACTGAAGGCCATAGTTTGGATGTATCACGGTTTTCCCAAAAAATGAAAAACTGCTGCCTTCCTTTGCGAAAGGCAGGTTTCCCACAACGGCAAAAAGCTCCTCCTGTTCAGTGGAAACAAGAGCCACCGTATATCCGTTTTCTTCATTATGAAATACTATCTCTTCGATACATCCTCTCAGTTCTTCCATTTGTCTCTATTCTCCAAATGTAGGCTTATACATCTTTCGGTTGTCCATAGACCAGATCTTTTCGGAAAATTCACCCGGCTCTACTCCATCAAGGCCATTTTCCATATCGTATATCCTCGCATCAATGATATCCAGATAATGCAGCATCTCTGCTTCAGGGAACATCGGCTTTTTAGGGCTTCCGAATTCCGGCTCGTAATGGTGAGACAGTATCATGTGCTCTATCATTATCTTTTTTTCTTCCGATATGTTAAACCTATTGCACATAGTCTCGATCATCTTGATTCCTTGAATTATGTGCCCCAGCATCTGCCCTTCAAAAGTATAGCTGTCTGCCATACCGAATTCATCAGCGTCTATCTCTTCCACCTTTGCGATGTCATGAACGATGACTCCGCATATCAAAAGATCCCTGGAAAGCATCGGGTATATATCGCAAAGGGTCTCTGCATGCAGGAGCATCCTGTACATATGATAGAGAAGTCCTCCTTTGATAGCGTGATGGTTCTTTGACGCTGCAGGATAATATATCAGCTTTTTGGCATTGTCTTCGATGAGAGTCATTGTAACAAGCCTTAGCTCTTTATCCTTGATGTTTTCCCCTTTTTCACAAACCATATCGTACAGTCTTTCTCCGCTGTACGGCGCTGTTTTAACAAGAGCCGATACGTCCACCTCATCCGATTCCACCGCTTTTCTTATCTTAAGGACCTTGAGCTGTCTCGCTCCGTTCCATTCAGTGATGACGCCCTGGATCTTAACCACATCTCTTCCCTGGATCTCTTTTGCAGAGGAGGTTTCTTCTCGAGTTATATCCCATATCTTAGCAGCCATTTCTCCCGAATTATCGGAAATGACCATGTCGATATATTCTCCGCCTTTATTGGATGTCCTCAGATCACAGCTTTTGACCATGAAAAAATCCAACACTTTTTCATCTTTTTTATATTCACTTAAATTTTTCCTCATAATTTATCTCCGTTTGAAATGATTTATATATATATCTTACATATATAATAGCATATAAAAATGAGACTCGAAAGTCTCATCTTTTTTACTGCCTTTGAGTATCACCTGAGCCTACAGATCCGCTATCAGCTGTTTTAATGCATCCAGTTCTTCCTTGGTCAAAGTCACACCTTTTGACATTTTAGTGTGATCCGAGGACCAGTCTCTAAGATCGTACTTTGGTTCTCTTTCGTTCCAGCTTACCATATTCAGTTCTTTGCTCCAGCCCTTGTCATTGCCGGAAAGCACTCCGATATGCTCTGTTATCTCAAATTTAAGTTCCGCCATAGCCCCTCCTTTATATATGAAACTTATTTTCCACAATATACCATACACATAAAAAGGATATCAACATCTTTTAAGTTCATCTGCAAAAGATGTCAAATATCCTTCTTAATCGGTATTATCCTACAGT
>JAFQKJ010000126.1 GCA_017397005.1 Bacillota bacterium | reverse complement strand
ATTCCCCTTTGTTTATCTTATGGGCATTCACTACTATAAGGCTCTCTTCCGCCTGCCTGAATATCCTGTTCAGCTTTACGGTATGCACCAGTTCGCTGTCTATTATATCTCTGAGCACATTGCCTGCTCCGACCGGCGGCAGCTGATCTGCGTCTCCCACAAGCACCAGTCTGGAACCGGGCTTCAAAGCATTGAGCAAAGCATTCATCAAAAGAATGTCTATCATAGAAGCCTCATCGATTATGACCACATCCGCATCTAAAAGCGAATTTTCATTTCGAGAGAATCCCATGCCCTCTCCATTTTCCGGGGAATACACATATTCCAGCAGGCGATGTATGGTCTTGGCTTCAT
Source organism: Bacillota bacterium (assembly GCA_017397005.1). GTDB lineage: Bacteria > Bacillota > Clostridia > Peptostreptococcales > Anaerovoracaceae > RGIG1899. The sequence continues at coordinate 2,572 of JAFQKJ010000126.1, read as the reverse complement.
ATCCCGAAGTTTCAGTGATCCTTTTCGCTGCTCTTCCTGTAGGCGCCGCCACTGCTGTGTCAAATCCGCTCTCGTTGAAAATATTTATAATAGTATTGATTATAGTGGTCTTTCCTGTTCCCGGGCCTCCGGTAATTACGCACACTCCGTTTTCAGCCGCACTTTTTACTGCTCTTAGCTGTTCTTCTTCAAGCTTCAGCTCCATTTTTTCTTCTGCAGCGCGTATCAAGCCATCCACGTCCGAAAACAGCTGTTTATGTTCTTCTTTTAAAAGCCTTATGAGGTTTGAGCATACATTTGTCTCCGCGTAAAAATACGTCATAAGAAAAACGCAGGCTCTGCCCTCTATATTCTCTATCCTGATATCGCCTTTAAACGGCATAGTATCCAGCACATCCTCTATCAGTGAAGAATCCACGTCCAAAGCGTATACCGCTTTTTCTATAAGCTCTTTTTTAGGAAGATATGTATGTCCTTCTCCTGCCTCCCTTGAAAGAATGTACTTTATCCCGCTTTCGATCCTGTATTCGGAATCCTTCCGGATCCCCAGTTTTTCAGCTATCGCATCCGCGGTCCTGAACCCTATTCCCCATATATCGTCAGCTAAACGATAAGGGTTGTCTTCAATTACGCGAACAGCATTTCCACCGTATTTTTTATATATTTTTGCCGCATATCCCGCAGCTATATCGTGTTTCTGAAGAAAAATAACAACAGAGCTTATCTCTTTATGTTCCTTAAAACTGTCACTTATCTGCTCCAGCTTTTTTGTTCCTATCCCATCAACTTCAAGAAGCCTCTCCGGATCCTTTTCCATTATCTCAAGGGTATCTTCTCCGAATCTGTTAACAATTGCAGCCGCAGTTTTAGGGCCAATTCCTTTAACTGTTCCGGATGCAAGAAAAATCTCTATACCTTCTTTGGTAGTAGGAACTATCTCTTCGTATTCTTCAAAAGAAAACTGAATACCGTAGCTTGGATGTATAACGGTTTTTCCAAAAAACGAAAAACTGCTGCCTTCCTTAGCGAAAGGCAGGTTTCCCACAACAGTAAACAGTTCCTCCTGTTCAGTAGAAACAAGAGCTACTGTATACCCGTTTTCTTCATTATGAAATACTATCTCTTCTATGCATCCTCTCAGTTCTTCCATTTTCAACTATTCTCCGAATGAAGGTTTATACATTTTTCTGTTGTCCATGGACCAGATCTTTTCTGAAAACTCTCCCGGTTCAACTCCTTCCAGGACGCTTTCCATATCATATATCCTGGCATCTATGATATCCAGATAATGCAGCATCTCTGCTTCCGGGAACATAGGTTTTTTAGGGCTTCCGAATTCCGGTTCGTAATGATGAGAGAGTATCATATGCTGCACCATTATCTTCTTTTCCTCAGATATTTTAAATCTTTCGCATACAGTCTCTAACATTTTTATCCCCTGGATTATATGACCCAGCATCTGCCCTTCAAAAGTATAGCTGTCTGCAATACCGAACTCATCTGCATCTATCTCTTCCACCTTAGCCATGTCATGAACGATGACCCCGCATACCAGAAGATCCTTTGAAAGCATAGGGTATATATCACAAAGCATTTCTGCATGAAGGAGCATCCTGTACATATGATAGAGGAGGCCGCCTTTTATCGCATGATGATTCTTTGACGCAGCTGGGAAATATTTCAGCTTTCCTGCATTGTCTTCAATAAGAGTCAAGGTGATCAGTCTCAGTTCTTTGTCCTTGATATCTTCCGCTTTTTCACAAACCATATCATACAGGCGTTCCCCGCTGTACGGTGCAGATTTTACGAGCTCAGACACGTTCACTTCGTCTGACTCTGCAGCTTTTCTTATTTTCAAAATTTTCAGCTGCTTTGCTCCATTCCACTCGGTAACAACACCTTGGATCTTTACTATATCTCTTCCCTGAATATCCTTAACAGCAGCAGTGTCATCCCTGTTCATATCCCATACTTTGGCCACCATCTCTCCTGAATTGTCAGATATGACCATATCCATATATTCCCCGCCTTTATTTGAGGTCCTGAGTTCACAGCTTTTTACCATGAAAAAATCCAGCACTTTATCGTCTTTTTTATATTCACTTAAATTTTTCCTCATGATCTGTCTCCGTCTAAAACTTTTCAACTATATCTTAATATATATATAATAGCATATAAAAATGAGACCCGAAAGCCTCATCTTTATTATGGTTTCAGGGTCTCCTACTGCTTCATCTCTGCTATGAGCTGTTTCAGCAGTTCAAACTCCTCCTCTGTCAGGGTGATCCCCTTTGACATTTTGGTATGATCTGAAGACCAGTCTCTAAGATCGTACTTAGGTTCTCTCTCATTCCAGCTTACCATATTAAGCTCTTTGCTCCATCCCTTGTCACTTACAGAAAGCACTCCTATATGCTTCGTGATCTCAAACTTAAGTTCCGCCATAGCCCCTCCTTTATATATGAAACTTATTTTCCACAATATACCATACACATAAAAAGGATATCAACATCTTTTAAGTTCATCTGCAAAAGATGTCAAATATCCTTCTTAATCGGTATTATCCTACAGT
>JAFQKJ010000125.1 GCA_017397005.1 Bacillota bacterium | reverse complement strand
GGCGGAAAGCTGGTTATTGGTGATGCTGGTTATGTTAAACTGGTGAATGCATGGGCAGGAGCAGATCCTAATGTGTTTGTCGTGTTTGCTGATACAGAAATCGGTGCGAAACTTGGACTTGGAGACAAGGATTACAGCTGGAATGGAAGCAAATGGATGACAGTTGTAAGTATTGGAAATAATGGTTATCCGTATGGTAAGGATATGAATAAATCTTCTGTGACTCTTGTTATAGAAGCGGAAAATGCATCGTCATATCAGTGGCAAAGAGCTCAAAGCAAAGATGGTCAATATACTGACATTGGAGAAGCAACAAGCAGTACGTATACTTTTACGGAGCCGGTAAGCGGAACTTGGTATCGCTGTGTTGTTGATGGAGAAAACAGCAAGGCTGTACGTATTGTCAAAGCAAATACTTCTGAATCCGGAGATGTGGATAGAAGAATATGGACAGAGTATTCATATTCTCCGAGTGACTATTATTATATTTCAAATGGCACAATGGCTTATCGCGTAAACGGAGAATATTTTGATGTGACTGGTTTATACACAACAAAAGCGGGCGTAAATTATATGCTGCAGACAAGTTACAGTACGAAATGGACAATGTATGGAAGTATAAAAGAGTCTCCCGGCGAGATTTCTTACAGCAGTGATTCTATAAAAGCACCGAAAGCATTGCGCGTAGCATTCAGCGATGAAGATAGACAGGCGGTGCTGTTTGAAGCTCAGCTTGCTGATGGAGATAAGTCATTTGCATTTGGGTGCGATACTCAGTTGGGGAACAGCGCGACAAGCGGAAGCTATTACGACAAAGCGGCTTTGATTGGAACTATTGATAAAGGCGTACTTAAACAGATAGCTATGATAGGCGCCGCATCGGAAATTGATGCAACAGAAGAGGATCCGGCATTTGTTATTGCTCCTGACAGCAGCACGTATGCCGATAGATTCTGGATAGGTTATTATTATTATCGTAAGGCGTTTGCTTATAATATGGAAGATACAATTTTTACAGAAACCGAAAAAATTGATAATGATGATGTAGTTACCCGTATTGAAGGCGATGACTCAGGTATGACTATGTCATGGCTCAATGTAGAAAATGGCGGTCCTGTAAAATTTGTATTCAAGGTTGGAAATGTAGGAAATACAGGTGCTGTAGATGTTTCCGGCGCAGTTGACAACAGCAGTGCAGGAGATTTTTCCGGAACAACAGCAGAAGGTTTAGATAAAATTGCCGAAGAACTTGGCAAATTGGGTGAAAATCAAGATAAAGACATTGAAGTAAAGCTCATCGTTGATGAGAAAGCTGAAGATGAAATGAGTGACAGCGAAGAAACTGCGGCTGCTGAAATTAAAGAAATCGCTAAAGTTGGAGATGTGGAGAAAACCGTTGACTTTGTTGATTTAACATTGACTCAGAAAATAGGTGATGGTGCTGTGACCGATATTGGAGACAGTAATGTTCAGTTGTTAAAGATAGAATTGCCGTTTGATAAAACCAATAAGCACAACATATCTGTTTACCGCTTCCACGATGAGAATAATGATAATGCTGTGGGCGCAGGCGAAATAACAGAAATACCTCAGGGTGAAACAAATGCGATCGATGGTGAGTACTGTGTGGTAGGAGACAGTAAGATCACTCTGTATGTTAAGAAATTTTCTCTTTACGGTATAGGATATCTTGAATATGAAGAATACACTGTTAATTTCGATTTAAACTATGTAGGCGGAGTTGATCCAAGTCCTTTAACGACCGGTGTTGGCGGGAAATTGAGTGGACTGCCTGATGCTGATCGTGACGGGTATACGTTTAAGGGCTGGTATACTGTTGCTGAAGGCGGAGAAGAAGTGACAACAGATACTGTATTTAATGCTGATGCTACTGTTTATGCTCAGTGGCAGGAAAATTCCGCAGGGGAGCCTCCGGTGTCTAAAAAGCATAAGTGCGAAAGTGTTTGCGGCATCTGCGGAGGATGTCTTGACGAAGACTGCGGCAAGGCGGCTTGTGTTGATAAATGTACAGCATTCAGCATAGATTTTGATGATGTGACTGCAATAGACTGGTATAGCGGAGCTGTAAATTATGTATGTCACAGAGGAATAATGGAAGGAATAGGCGATGGCCTGTTTGATCCTGCCGGCACAACTACTCGTGCTATGATAGTTACTACTTTATGGCGTCTTGAAGGGGAACCTGCTTTCGGTCAGGGCAAGAGCGGTACATTTGCAGATGTGGAAGAGGATGTCTGGTACACAGAAGCTGTGGAATGGGCTGCGGCTAATGAGATCGTTGAAGGGTACGGAGACGGAAACTTTGGACCTATGGACAGCATTACCCGTGAACAGCTTGCGGCTATACTTTACAGATATGCACAGTACAAGGGATATGATGTGAGTGTAGGAGAAGATACCAATATCCTTAGTTTCGAAGATGCGTTCAGCATCAGCGAATATGCGTTTCCTGCACTGCAGTGGGTGTGCGGAGAAGGAATAATGGAAGGTAAAGGCGAAGGAATGCTTGAACCTATCAGCCCTGCTCTTCGCGGTGAGATCGCACAGATATTAATGAATTTTCTTGAATAGAGGGGATTTTAAAAGACCTCCCGTTATTGTGACGGGAGGTCTCTTTATATGAAATGTTTTGCTATAGTTTTAATTTCGAAATATTTTCTATTGTATATAACGGAAGATCGACAAGGGATTCTTCTTGTTTATGATCTGCCATCGATGTGCGGACAGATATTTGGGGAGAAAATTTTTCACGGTAGGTTTTCAGGCTTTTGGCTCTGAGATTTACCTCAGCCTTGACTTCTACCGGAATGATATTTTCATCTGTTTCGACCACAAAATCAATTTCGCAGGAACCTCTGTCGTTGGTGTAATAATAAACACATAAATCATCGCGGGTTTTAAGCTGCTGACAAACATACTGTTCCGTGAGAGCGCCTTTAAATTCAACGAAAAGATCGTTTCCGTCGAGCAGGGTACGCTGACGAAGTCCGGCCATACATCCAAGCAGACCTACATCCACCAGAAACAGCTTAAAGGCCTTTAAATCTTCATAGGCTTTTAAAGGAACTCCAGGAGAATTTATTCGGCTGATCTTATGGACAAGACCGCAATCGCTGAGCCACATAATAGCAGATTCATATTCTTTTGCACGTGCCCCTTCCCGTATAAGACCGTAGATGAATTTTTTGTTTTCCTTTGCAAGCTGAGAAGGGATGCTGTTCCACAGCATACGGATCTTGGGAACGATCTCGTTTGGTGCATGCTTTGAGAAATCCTGCTCGTAAGCATCAAGTATCCTTTTTTGAATTTCTCGAACCTCATTAAAGTCTTTATTTTCAGAGAAGGCTTGTACTGCCTCAGGCATACCTCCTACAAAATAGTACTGTTTCAATGCATCGATATATGTCTGTTTAAAGCTTGTTACCATTTGGAAATTCTGTTTGTCAAGAAGATCAGCAAACTGCTCTTTATCAACTGCCATTAAGAATTCTTTGAATGAAAGTGGGTAGAGCTTTAAGAAATCAACTTTTCCTACAGGAAAAGATGTG
>JAFQKJ010000124.1 GCA_017397005.1 Bacillota bacterium | reverse complement strand
CTGATGAATTAGCTGTGTCGCCGGCGAACGCCATTGTGAAGCTGCTAAGTACGAGTGCGAGTACGAGCACCCATGAAAGTACTTTCTTCATTGTCTGTTCCTCCTTAAAAAAATACTCTTCTGAAGGGGGGTTAAAGTTAGGTAGTTTTGCAAATTATCTCCCCCTTCTGAAGATAATTTGACATTATCGGGAGTTGAAAAGGGGTTTTGAACCCCTGATTTTGGATAAAACTGCAAAAGATGTCTAAAAGCCTGCAAAAGATTCCGTCGAGCAATTGGTAAAAAATGGTAAAATGTAGATAGAGGAAATCATAGAGTTTTTAAAAAGGAGGGGGATCATGTCCGATTTAAAATTTATTCCGTTCACAAACGATTTTATGTTCTCGCTTGTTATGAGGGATGAACAGATTTGTCTGGATCTTTTGAACCTTATTATACCCGAAGAAGATTTTACACAGATCAGACTGGAAAAGTCCTTTTCGGAGAGCAGTGAGTCGATAATAACGCAGGCGGCACTTGGATTTTCTGAAGAAGCGAGAGGTGTAAGGTTTGATGCTTATATAAAGTCCAAGAATGTTTGGGTTGAAATTGAAATGCAGAATTATGCAGGGGATAATATTGCAAAAAGGAGCCGATACTATCAGGCCAACATGGATATGGATGCATTGGAAAAAGGAAAGTCTTATTCTAAACTACCTACAGCTTATGTTGTTTTTATTTGCACATACGATTATATGGGCAAAGATGAGCCTGTGTATTTTTTTCAAAACTACGATAATAAAAATGACTTGCCTTTGAATGATCGTGCTTATAAAATAATCTTAAATACAAAGTGTTCACGGGAAAAGGTCCCGGAAAGGCTGTTAAGTTTTTACGATTATATCAATGATCCTAAATCCGTGAAGAATGATGGCTTTGTTGAGAGATTAGAAGACCGTGTTCGTAAATATAACACGGACGAATGGAGGCGGAATCTTATGACATTAGAAGAATTAATTGAACGCAACCATATGATAGGGTATAAAGAAGGACACGAAAAAGGGCTTGAAGCGGGCCATGCAGAAGGCCATGCAGAAGGTCATGCAGAAGGTCGTGCAGAAGGTCATGCAGAAGGGCTAGAGGAAGGCTATTTGCAAGGGACTAAAAACGCCTGTTTCGTAATGGCGAAAAAAATGCGATCAGAAGGGATCGGCTTTGACCTTATTGAAAAGATCACGGGAATAAAAGAAAAAGAATTATATGAAACCGCTGATAATTAACTCTGCATAACACGAAAAGACAGGGCTTTGTAATATTATTTGCCTTTTTGAATTCGTTTTAAACGAATAAAAAACTCTCGACATTCCGAGAGTTTTTTATTGTAAATTTTTAGAAATTACCAGTGTTATGTGTTAAATTCATGACATTTACCGACGGAATATTTACTTTTTTCTAATTTCAGATATTATATTACTATGGGATATAAAAGGAGGTAAACAAATGAGAAATAAATTAAAAATGATATTAACAGCATTGTTGGTAATAGCTTTGAGCACAAGTGCAGCATTTGCAGCTTCTGTACCGGCTGATGTGGCAGGTAAATCCTGCGAAGATGCAGTGGAAAAACTCGTAGATGAAGGGATCATTACCGGAGATACAGATGGACTGTTCCACCCAGAAGACAATCTCACAAGAGCTCAGGTGAGTATAATGATCGCAAAAGCTATCGATCCTGATGTTGTGGCAGATCAGGATGCAGCTGTAGTCGCAGATTTTTCTGACATGGCAGGTTATGACTGGGCAGCAGGAGCTATCGGCCTTATGGTTGACAGAGAGATCGCTAAGGGTTATCCTGACGGAACATTCAAGCCTGGCAGTGATGTGAGCGTTGCTGAACTTATCACTTTTACAATGAGAGCAAGCGGATATGAAGATGAAGCTCTTCAGGATGATATTTGGCCGTATAATTTCATAAACGCAGCTAAGGAGATCGGCTTATCTGTTGACGACTCAGGAAAAGACCTTCAGAAAACAAAGGCTACAAAAGAACAGGCTGCCGTGATCATTTATGAAGCCCTTGATTTTATTAAAGAAGAAGCTAAAAAATATGAAGCGGAACAGGCTGTGGAAGGCTTTGTATATGGAAGCATCCTCTTTGATGCAAATATCACTTCAGTAAACGGAAAAGCATTGGCTTCAGATGTAAAAGTATATCCATACGAAAAGAAAAAGAACTATTCTGCAGATATGCAGCTTCCTGACGTAACAAAGCTCATAACAGATTCTGTGTATAAATATAAGAATGTTTCAACTGTAGGTTTCTATAAAGTAGAAAACAATAAAGTTACTGCTATCATCCTTCCAAGAGATGCAGGATTCTCAGGTACAGTATACGGCGTGATCAACGAAGCAAATTCGGTTATAGTTAAAGGCGAAGGAGAACTGACTGAACTGGTAACATTGGCAGCAGGTAAAGAGCTCAGCTGGTTTTCAACAATTGTACCGGCTATCGATCCGGCTACAGTAGAAGCGTATATTGAATTCGGATATCTTATTGAAATGAGAGCATCCAAAGGAAAGATTACTAATAGAAAAGTTATGGATGAGCACTATACTCCAGAAGGAAAGCTTTATTTCGCTGACTTGGGTGAAACCATTCAGACTGAAGGCGGATTGGCAGTGGAAGAAAAGAATAAAGACAGAAAGGTTTTAAAACTTTCAAATGGCGAGTACATAGCATATAGAGATACAACTGTTGTATATGTGCTTAATGAAGATGGAGATGCTTACGAAGTGGGAAGCATGTCAGATGTAAGAGATGATAATTATATAAGAGCTTACGATATAACAGATGATGATGAGGAAGAAGCGGATATAATCATAGTGAGCAAGAATAAATTCGCAGTAACTCCTCTTAGTTAAAAAATAAATCTCCGGGTCAAAGACTCGGAGATTTTTAGTTTGCGTTGTTTTTGAGTTAAAGCACCCCGTCTCCTCTTGTAGGAACGTCAAAGGTATGAGAAACGGAGATGATTTCTCCGGTGTGGCCTCCTGTGTGGTAAAGTGCCATATCCACATCCAGGGTGTAGGTGCCGTCTCTTAATCTGTCGGCGTTAACGTAATAGTATG
>JAFQKJ010000016.1 GCA_017397005.1 Bacillota bacterium | reverse complement strand
TTCGGCTTTTGGATGTGGAGTGCTGACAAGGACTTTCATTCCGAAAGCCTGAGCGATCTGAGCAACTTTCTTTCCGATGCCGCCGAATCCAACGATACCGAGAGTTTTACCCTCAAGCTCCATCTGAGTGTAGTCCCAGAATGTAAAGTCTTCGCACTTGCTCCATTTGCCTTTTGAAATAGACTTTGCATGATCCGCAACTCTGTTGCATATATGAAGGATATGAGCAAAAACGTTCTGAGCAACTGTAGGTGTGCTGTAAGCAGGGATATTAGCAACTGGTATACCCATTTCTTTTGCATAAGCTGTGTCCACGATGTTGTAGCCTGTTGCCAGGACACCGATCCATTTTAGGTCAGGGCAGGCATCTATTGCTTCCGCTGTTATAGGTACTTTGTTTGTAAAAACATAATCCGCGCCTTCGATCTTATCGATAACATCTTCCGGCTTTGTTCTTTCATAAACTATGAGTTCTCCCAGTTCCTGAAGAGGAGCCCAGCTTATATCTCCCGGGTTGGCAGCATATCCGTCTAACACGACTATCTTTCTCATATACTCACTCCTTATTTCGTTTTGTTTGATAGTATCAAAACGGGATGAGAAATTCAACATACGCATAAAATAAAATGCCAGTAAAATAATTAAAAACTTGTTGACAAAGACAGGTGGTTGTTGTATTATATGGGAGTCGGTACAAAGCAGAATAGAAAAAATACATATCGGGGTGTAGCGCAGTTTGGTAGCGCAACTGGTTTGGGACCAGTGGGTCGCGGGTTCAAATCCTGCCACCCCGACCATTTTCTGAAATGGGCCATTAGCTCAGTAGGTTAGAGCGTCCGGCTCATAACCGGCAGGTCCGGGGTTCGAGTCCCTGATGGCCCACCATATATGCCCAGGTAGCTCAGTAGGTAGAGCAGGGGACTGAAAATCCCCGTGTCCTTGGTTCAATTCCGAGCCTGGGCACCATATTTAACTGTCTCATAGGAGACAGTTATTTTTTTATTGTAAAAGAAATCTGTATATTGTAGAATCAGATAAATACATTTTTTGATCGGAGGAAAAAGCAATGTTGTATATAAAAAAGGAACAATCCGTTAACAGATTCGATAAGGAAAATGAACCTGTTCTCAAATGCAGTTTGCCTGCTGAGATAACATTTGAAACCAATGACAGCTTCGCCGGACAGGTAAAAAGCGAAGATGATTCCATGGATTCCTTTGATTATGATATCATCAACCCATGTACAGGCCCTGTTTACTTTGAAGGAGTTAAACCCGGCGATGTTCTGGAGATAAAGATAGAAAGCATTAAATGCAAATCACCGGGATGGGCGATGTGCGTTCCTAATGAAGGCGTAATTGGACACCTTGTGAAGAAATCAGTAACAAAGATCTATCATTTTGAGGACAAGATCCTGCATATAAGCGACAAGATCAAAGTTCCTGTTGAACCTATGATCGGAGTTATCGGTGTGGCACCTGCAGAAGGTTCTCTAAGAGCTATACTTCCGGGAGACCACGGCGGAAATATGGACAACAATATGATCAAGGAAGGTGCTACAGTATATCTTCCTGTAAACGTTGAGGGGGGACTTTTAGCCATCGGAGATCTCCACGTAAGAATGGGAGACGGCGAAAGCTTCTATACCGGTATTGAAGTTGGAGGAGAAGTGAAGGTAACTGTAAATGTTAGAAGAGACCTTAAGATGGATATTCCTTTCGTAAAATACAACGGCAGATTTGCTTCTGCAGCAACAGATGAAACAGTTGTCCAGGCAACGACAAAAGCTATGGAAAAGCTTGTAAACTTCATAGTTGACAACGGCGAACTGGACTTTTATGAAGCAGGGTTCCTTTGCGGCGCCTGCGCTCATATGGAAGTGTGCCAGGTAGTAGACCCTCATAAGACTATGAGAATGGCAATAGAACTTGATGTATTAAAACAGGCTGGAATCGATCTTTAAAGATAAGTTATAACTTGGGAGGATAACGCGATGAGCGAAAAGCTTGCTCCTTCAAAAATCGGATATATATTGGCAATAGCTTCTGCATTCTTTTATGCTCTTCAGGTAGTAGTGGGCAAACTCATTCTTCAGGAAGGTATTGCAGCCAGAGACCTTTTGGTAGTGCAGTATTCGGGCGCTACGATCCTGCTGTTTCTGTTCCTTATAATAAGACATAAACAGACCGGTGTAAAAGTCAAGATGGACAGGAAATTCCTCAAATCTATAATTATTCAAGGCTCATTGGGATGCTGTCTGACTACATTTTTCTTTTATCTTGCTATGGAAAGAGTAAGTGCAGGTATATGCTCGATGCTTCTGTATCTGTGCCCTGTTTACGTGTGCATATTCTTTATGATAACAGGCATAAGAAAGATAACATTTTTCAATAAACTGTCTGTAGTACTTGCGTTTGTGGGAGCTGTATTTGTACTCAATATATTCGCTTTGGAAGAAATGAAGTGGTCCGGCTTAGGATTGGCAGTGGGGTGCATATCCGGGATATGTTATGCTTTTTACGGTGTGCATGCGGACTTAAAACTCAAGGATATGCCTGTAGAACAGATGCTCTTCTACATGTATCTTGTAGGTACAATTACTTTTTGGGTGCTGAACCCGGGATTTATATCAGATCCTCTGGTAGTAGAAGGCGGCAGGATGCAGTTTCTGGTATTTTGCGTGATAATCCTTCAGGTCCTTCCTATGGCCCTTCTTAACCTTGCCATAAGAGCAATAGGATCTAACAAAGCTACTGTAATTGCAACGGCTGAGCTGCCTATAACCATAGTGCTTGCTTATATATTTTTAAAGGAGCAGATGGTGGCTGTACAGCTTTTCGGGATACTTTTAATAGTGGCGGCCATCGTTATTATTCAGGTCAAGAAGGAATAAATTAATTTCAAAAAATTTCAAAAACTACTTTACATCTCAAACTCAAAGTGGTAGTATAAAACACGTCGTCGGGGTGTAGCGCAGTTTGGTAGCGCAACTGGTTTGGGACCAGTGGGTCGCGGGTTCAAATCCTGCCACCCCGACCATTTTTTATACATGGGCCATTAGCTCAGTAGGTTAGAGCGTCCGGCTCATAACCGGCAGGTCCGGGGTTCGAGTCCCTGATGGCCCACCATTTTTGCCCAGGTAGCTCAGTAGGTAGAGCAGGGGACTGAAAATCCCCGTGTCCTTGGTTCAATTCCGAGCCTGGGCACCATTTTTTTTTTTTTATATTTTTATCGGGATGTGGCGCAGTTTGGTAGCGTGACTGCTTCGGGAGTAGTAGGCCGCAGGTTCGAATCCTGTCATCCCGACCAAAACTCGATGGTTTGATACTGTTGTATTAAACTGTCGAGTTTTTTATTTGTATTTTTCAGAATGAGAGCCTTAAGGTGTCGGGTATAGCCGTCACCTGACATAGAGAACATATGATATGATTATATAAGTCTTTCTTCTTTCATATGTTCGCTATATTAGATTTTAAAAGGGATATACGGAGAAAGAATTATGGTAAACGATGATACAAGGATCAGAAAAATATTAAGACGCATAGGGAAGATATATAAAGAACTGGGAGCCTATTTGAAGGACAACAGATGGTTCATCCTTTTTATGCTGATATTAATAATTGAAATAGTGGTATTTTATGTGTTAAAAGCACAGCCGGACGATCATTATGTGGAATATGTCAATGAAACAGAAGGCAAATATCCAAACCTGTTTCTGTTTATTTTTATTGAGAATATAAAAACAAATACTAAGGTCATGCTGTGCGGGATAATACCCCTTTTCTTAGGAAGCATGGTGGCTGCAATGTTGTCCATAAAAGGTTTGATCACATCTTTAAAACTCTTTTCGGGTTTGCTGCCTCTCAGTACTATACTCATTTGCACCGTGCCTCACGGTTTAGTGGAGATACCATGTATCGCAGCATGTATGGTTTTTGGATGCCTTATAAGCAAAGAGATCACACTGACGATATTAAAGGCAGTGAGAAAGAAAGATCTGGTGTTTTTAGACAAAACTCGCAAGACTATAGGTTTAAAGAAAACAGTATCATTTATATTTAAAAGCTGGCTTATGATCATACTGCCTATGACTTTTACAGCGGCATTGATAGAAACATACATAACACCTTTAGTAATGAAAGCAGCCGGGCTTATATGACAGGTTTTATTGATAGAAGGAAAGCCTGTATGATATAATGAGTTTATTAAAAGGAAGAGGAAATCAGCGTATGAAAGAGAAAGACTATAAACAGTTTTACGATAAAATATTTAAAACTTTGGGAGATCTTACTCCGCTTAAAGCGGATTGCGGGCAGCTTTGTGAAGGAGCCTGCTGTAAAGGGGATGAAGATCTTGGAATGAGACTGTTTCCTCATGAAGAAAGTTATTTAAATGTAAGGGAACTTGAAGACGGAGGAAGGCTGGCTGTTTGTGACGGCACCTGTAACAGAGATGAAAGACCTTTGGCCTGCAGGATATTTCCTTTTTTCCCAACCATAGATGAAGAGGGCGAGATATTTGTTGAGCCGGATCCAAGGGCAAGAAATGTGTGCCCGCTGGTCGTATATATTGATGATATAGTTTTCGATCAGAAGTTTTTTAAAGCTCTCGAAAAAGTAGGGAAGCTTTTGGCAAAGGACGAAGAGTGCAGAGAGTTTTTATACAGGAATACGGAAGAAATAGATATGTTTAACGATTTCCTTTTTGCTGATGAGGATGGGGAAGTTCAGGAGGATATATGAGAAAGATAGAAGCAGGAAAAAAATACAGACATTTTAAAGGCAGTGAATACATAGTTTTGGCAATAGCTATGCATACTGAAACAGAAGAGCTGCTGGTGGTGTATCAGAATATTCATGATAAAGAGAAGATCTATGCAAGACCGTATGATATGTTTGCCGGAGAAGTGGACAGAGAAAAGTATCCGGAAGTTCTCCAGCGTTATCGTTTTGAGGAAATATAAATTTCAAACAGAAATTGAAAATACAGTCCGCGAAGGACTGTATTTTTTATTTGCTTAAAAACTCTTTTACTCGTTCGATCTCTCTTTCACCGACTATCCTGCCGTATTCGTAGACTCTTTTCATCTTTTCCGGATCGTGTTCGATCTTTCCTATATTAAGAGGAACTTCCGGCCTGATTATAACAGCATCTCCGGAGTTTTCTCTTTCTTTGAGATATTCCAATGTAGCATTGTAGTTCAGATGACGGTTTGCCATAGCCTGTACTGCATCGGGATATTTTCTCAAAGCTATTTTCATAACAGGCATGAGAGGGTTCTTTTTTTTAACATAGCATTCAGGCTGTGTGAGTATAACTACATTTTTGCTGAAACCTATGCTTTCAAAATACTTTAAAGGAATGGAATCAGCTATGCCTCCATCTAAAAGGGAATACCCGTCTACCCGGACAATTTTTGATGCCAGGGGCATAGATGCGGAAGCTCTTATCCATTCATAGAAATTTTTATCTGATACTTCGAATTTTTTATAAACCCCTTTACCGGCATTCACGTCGGTACAAACGACGTGAAACTCCATAGGATTTTTTTCAAAGGTTTCGTTATCAAATATGTCCAGTTTTTCGGGAAGTTCTCTGTAACAGAAATCCGCTCCGTAGAGATCCCCGGTCTTTATCAGTGATCGGAAACTGCAGTACCTTGGATCTTTGCTGTAGGTCATATTGTATCGTATGGTCCTGCCGGGCTGATTTGATTTGTAATTGCAGCCGAAAGCGGCTCCTGCAGATACTCCTATAAGCCCGTCAAAATCTATTTTATTTTCCATAAACACATCTGTTACGCCGGCAGAGAAAAGACCTCTCATGGCTCCGCCTTCCAGTATAAGTCCTGTTTTCATTATTTTTTCGCCTTTCTTTTGATGAGATACCATAAAGGTATGGTGTAAAGCAGTATAGAATACGGCAGAGCTTCTATCCCTACCTGCAGGAAACTGAGAGGAACACTGCAGGCAATACACCATGGAACAAGTCCCGCGACTACGATGGTGGAGTTGCCTATATCAATGGCAAGGTCCTGTCCGGAGCTGCCGGTATTCTTATAAGGTTCTTTAAACAGAGTAGAGCTCATCATTATAGCTATAGTCTGGTTGCAGAATACGGCACAAAACAGGATAGAGCTTAACAGGTGTACCGTAAAGCGACCCAATTTTGTCATGGCTGTTTCAAGTTTGCGCTGAATGTCTGCTATAAGATCTGTTTCGTTGAAAATAGCTGAATAAGTGCAGGATATGAGCAGTATAGCACATATTTCCACCATAGAGATGAGCCCGCCGCCGTTAAGCATAGTCCCAAGAGTATTTATATCGCTTTGATAGCCCATAATACAGTAATATAGAAAATCTTTTAATGACACATCCTGTATGAATATGCTTATAAATCCTGAAGATATTATTGACAGGATCATAGCTGTTTTGATGTTGATCTTCAGCAGTGGAAGCACGAGCATTATAAGCGCCGGTACAGCCAGCCAGCTGCTCATTGAAAAGTTTTCCGTGATAGCTGTCAGTATATTTGTATCTACCTTGTCTAAAGGATTTACAAAAGACAGTGCTGAGTAAGCAAGCAGGCATATCGCATAAGGTACAAGGGCAGTTTTCATCAGAAGCTTCACGTTGTGAAGAGAGTCGGTATCTGTGACAGCAGCTGTAAGTATCAGGCTTGATGCTGCAGGAGAGGCTCTGTCTCCAAAATATATGCCGGACATTATGACACCTGCTGTTATGGCTTCATTTACTCCGCCTGATCTTGCCAGAGCCATAAAAATAACACCTAAGGTGCAGGCTACACCGAAGGAAGAGCCTATGGCATAGGACATAAGGCAGGTGATAAGAAAAGCAATGATAAGGAACAGATAAGGAGTTATGAGATTTACTCCCCAGTATACGAAATAAAGTATTGTTCCTCCGCTGCGCCATGATGCGGTAAGGATGCCGATGATCAAAAGTATCTGTACCACTATAAGGGTATTTTTCATACTTAAAACAGAGACTTTGAGCAGCGTTTTTGGCGTGCCGCCTTTTTTTACGGCCAGTATAAATATCAATATATATCCTATGATCAAAGCTGTTACCATGGATATGCCTTTGGCAAGGCAGAAAACCATGGATGCAAGAAATAGAATAAGCGTTAAACCAAGATCCATAATACTCTCCTTTATATCAGAAAAAGTATACATCAATCAAAGGA
>JAFQKJ010000123.1 GCA_017397005.1 Bacillota bacterium | reverse complement strand
TATCCAGACAGGCCGTACTTGGAAGGATACTATCAAAATGGTACGGACGCAGCTTCGACAGACTCAATATAGTATCCACATATAATCTTATCTACAACGCAGTATCGATGGTAGAAGAAGGCGTTGGATATGCAGTCTGCCTTGACAACATCCTGAAAACCTCCGATGAAGGAGATCTTTGTTTCAGACCTTTCTACCCATATATTGAAATGGATCTTAACCTTGTATGGAAAAAACAGCAGGTATTCTCACCTGCCGCCGAACATTTTTTTAAAGAAGTAGAGAGTCAGCTTCTTCCTTAACTGTATGCACAAAAAAGCTCCCGATAATATATCGAGGAGCTTTCTTGCAAATTGAAAAGAGTTTTTATGGTGAATCAATTATACTTTTATACAGCTACTGTAAGTTTCTCAACACTTTTGCCATCGAGCCATTTAGTGTTGTATACATCTGTGCATTTTTTATATTTTCTGAATGTTTTTTCAGCTTTTTCAACATCTCCATAGACCTTCCAGTTTCCTACGCATTTGCAGTTCCTGCAGTCTTTGGAGCATTTTTTATTGTCAATAAAACCTTTAACATCTTCCGGCGGATAGCCTAAAAAAAGGCCGACTTCGTGAGGAAAATCTGTCCCAGTCCTTATTCGGTTGACCAGATGCACCACACATCTCTCAGGATTTTCCGGAGTGTAACCGTAATCCTCTAACAAAGAAACCCTGCTTTCATCTGAGAAGTCCTGTTTTAAACGATTTGGACGATATATGTATATTAAGGCTCTTCCTTCAGAAAACTTAAGAGGTAAAATACGTACTCCTTTTGAACCAAGAAGACTGTTTAAACGTCTAACATATTTATTTATCTCTTCTTTTGAGAGGCATTCACATGAAAACATACTTCCGGTTTTCATCCCTGCCAATGTAGGTGCGCAATGCTGTATCAACAATTCATCTGACATTTTTAAATCTCCCAATACCTGAAAATATAAAATAATGCTGTTAATCCCCTTGCGGTTAGTTTCCACTAACCATTGTTTTTAAAAATAAGTTAGTCTTAGCTAACTTATTTTTATTTTACATATCCTCTGCTCTGTTGTCAACATTTTTTGAAAATTTTTTTCAATCTTTTTTCACAAAGTTTTATTTCAATTTGTTGCCGTCTTCAAAAGCATTTCCAACCTTTTCACCCAGTTTTACATAATCATGGTTTGCCGGATCATAAACTATAGGATGGAACTTTGAAAGATTTATATTTCCTTCTTCATTTAATATACGTTCATCTGCACTTACATTAAGTATCTGACCTACCAAACATTCTGTTTCTTCATCAAAACTTACAAGTTTACATTCAAATGATAAAGGCAGTTCATCTATCAAAGGTGCATTTACCAGCTCGCTTCTCGTTGTATGCCAGCCGGCTCTTTCTACTTTATCCGGCACTTTATTGCCTGAAACAACACCTACATAGTCTGCAGCCACAACATTATCCGCATCAGCCATGCTCACTGTAAAAGCCCCCTGTGAAAGAATATTTTTAACAGTCTTATGACCGGCACTTAAATACATTGCTATCTGATCCATATCACAGATGGATCCCCATGCGGCATTCATGGCATTTGGAATACCGTTCTCATCGTATGCCGCGATTATAAGCACAGGCATCGGGTATAAATAAGGCTTGGCTCCAAAACTCTTTCTCATATATTCTCCTCTTTTATTTTATGCTCCAATTACGCTGTTAAGGAATTCAACGATCCCTGCTTCTACTTCATCTTTAAGATCATTGTAATTATGTATTTCGTGTCTGTAGCCTTCATAAACCTTTGTAGCTACATCGTGGACTGTTTCATCCAGCCATGTTGACACGAGTCTGACGCCCTCTCCGAAGGATCCGCATGGATCTTCAGAACCAGCAATGTTGTAAATAGGCAGGTCATTTGGAACCTTTTCAGCCCATTCTTTAGTATTTACTTCTGCGATCATTTCTATAAACTGAAGCAGTGCTTCGTTTGCCGTAGGTTTTGTAAATGCATCAAACGGGTCGTTTGCATGGTCTATCTGTACATACTCATCATGGCATATCCATTCATTCCCAAGTTTTACTTCTTCTATCCTTGAGAAAAGTCCTCCAAGCAGCATACCTAAAAGCTGAGGATCCGCATCATCGCCTTTTCCTGCGTCAACCAGCGGTTTAAGCAGTTCTATACCTTTTTCACAAGGAAGAGCATCAGGACCTACTGTTCCGCAGATAATAGCGCCTGCCAGTTCATCACCATATTTAGCCATAAATTGTCTTAAAATGATAGATCCCATGCTGTGACCGTAGATGAAATAAGGTATGTCAGGATATTTTTCCTGAACCAGCTGTTTTAATGTATGCTCGTCTTCCATCATTGTCTGCGGGCCTTTATGTCCCCAGTTTCCCCATGTATCATTTTCTACAGCTGTTTTTCCATGTCCTACGTGATCGTCCGCAGCAACTATAAATCCTGCATCCATAAGTTTGCTTATCATATGAAAATATCTTCTTGAATGTTCTCCAAATCCGTGGATAAGCTGAACCACTCCTTTTGGCTTAGCTGCCGGAACATATATCCATCCATATACTTTATCTCGTTCGTTATAAGAATCAAAACTTACTTCATGTAACATATCCTTACCTCCTGTATTTGTTAAACACGATATCTGTTGAGTAAATAGTAGCAATAATACAAGAAAATGGCAATAAAAACATAGTTTTTTGAACATCAGGAATATGTAGCATACCATCTTGTATAATGGTAAAATATTATTATCAGGAGGTGACGTATGCCGTTTGAAATAATAAGAAACGATATTATAAATATGCGGGCTGATGCTGTGGTAAATGCCGCAAACACTCGGCCTGTCATAGGAGAAGGCGTAGACAGCGCCATACACAAAAAGTCTGGAGAACAGCTCCTTGCCGCAAGAAAAACTATCGGCGAGATCCCTTATGGTGATTCCGCTATCACTTCCGCATTTGGTCTGGATGCAAAATATGTTATCCATTCCGTTTCTCCTATATGGCAAGGCGGGGATTCCGGGGAACTCGAACTTCTTAGAAACTGTTATATAAGCTCACTCAAACTTGCTTTGGAGCATAAATGCAACTCTGTTGCATTTCCTCTCCTGTCTTCCGGAAATCACGGATTCCCTAAAGATCTGGCCTTACATACAGCGGTAAATGCCATAAGCAGCTTTCTTATGGATCATGATATGAAAGTTTATCTGGTGGTTTTTGACGAGAGTTCGTACATCCTTTCAGAAAAACTCTTTGATTCAGTTCAAAGCTACATAGACGACAAATACATTCAGGATAAAGCTGATGAAGAATATTTGATGACCCTTAACAATGAGGGACACTATCCTTACACTTTGGAAGAAAGGCAGAAAAGCAGATTCGCCTGTATAAGAAAGGCATTGGATATTGATGAATGTCTTCCGTCCACATCAGTCCTTCCTTCAGAAGCCTCCTCCAGAAGTTTGGAAGATCTCATCAAAGAAGCGGAAGAAACTTTCTCACAGAGTCTTATCCGCCTTATAGATCAAAAAGGATTACTTGATCCTCAGGTTTACAAAAAAGCAAACGTAGACCGCAAACTGTTTTCAAAGATAAAAAACAATATTGATTATAAACCAAGCAAAACCACCGCTTTAGCATTTGCCATTGCTCTGGAACTGAATCTTGACGAAACAAAGGATCTTATAGGACGAGCAGGCTATGCTCTCACTCACAGCAGTAAGTTTGACATTATAATAGAGTATTTTATAGTTAACGGAAATTATGATATTTTTGAGATCAACAAAGTTCTCTTTGCATTTAAACAGCCTCTGATCTGTGCTTAAATGTCGCCTGCCATGCGACCATACCCTCTTATCTTTCATCTATACTTTAGACATAAAGATAAAGGAGGTATTTAATATGAAAGGTTTAACAGAAATAGTTTTTATTTTGGATCGCAGCGGATCGATGTCAGGACTTGAATCCGATACCATCGGAGGATTTAACTCTATGATCTCAAAACAAAAGAAAGAACCCGGAAAGGCTTTGATCTCCACTGTTCTTTTCGATGATGTAAGTGAAGTGATCTACGACAGAGTACCTTTGGATAAGATCAGTCCCATGACAGATAAAGAGTATTATGTAAGAGGCTGTACTGCTCTTCTGGATGCCGTAGGATCAGCGGTGCATCATATCGGCAACGTACATAAGTATGCAAGGGAGGAAGATCGCCCCGAAAAGACTCTGTTCGTTATCACTACAGACGGCATGGAAAATTCCAGCATACATTACACATATTCAAAAGTAAAAGAAATGATAGAACGTCAGAAAAAGCTTTACGGCTGGGAATTTCTTTTCCTTGGTGCAAATATAAACGCTGCGGAAACAGCAGAAAGATTCGGTATAGACAGAGATCATTCTGCAGACTATCACTGCGACAAGATCGGCACAGCACTGAATTATGAAGTTGTTGGAGAAGCCATATACCAAATGAGAGTCTGCTCCGCTCCACTCGATCCAAACTGGAAATCAAAGATAGATGAGGATTATAAAAGGAGGAAGAAAAATGGATAACACTTTTTTGATCGGTAATGAAGCCATATCAAAAGCCATTTCTGTTTATTCAGAAAGTCAGTCCGATGATGATCTTTTAAAAATAATCCATACCATTCAGGACAGGATCATTGCGGCAGGACATTTTCTGATCCCTGCAGATATTTCCGATGATTTAAAAGACACACAGTTCAACTTAAAAACCCTGTCAAACGATGACGGCAGTACTTTCCTCATAGCTTTCACAAGTGAAGAAGAGCTCAATAAAGGTCCTGAGACAGGAAAGGTTTCAAACTTTATCGACACCTTCCTTGAACAAGTCATAGATGCAGACAGCATAAGCGGTCTTGTTATAAACCCTTGGGGCGACTCATTTACAATGAACAAGACTCTGATACAGCTGGTGCTGGCAGAAGTACCTGAACACGAGGATTCCTATCTCAGAAAAAACGCTCTGCTGAACAAAGCCATCCACTTTGCTGCAGAGCGCCATGCAGGCCAGCTTCGCAAAGGTACTAAAAGCCCGTATATAACTCACCCCATGGAAGTCATGTCCATACTTTCGTCTATGAAAGCCGATACAAATCTGCTTATTGCAGGAGTCCTGCATGATGTCCTTGAAGACACAGACACAACTGAAACTGAGATCCTTGAAATGTTTGGGCTTGATGTTCATTTTCTTGTGACATCCCATACGGAAGATAAGTCAAAGAGCTGGGATGAAAGAAAGCAGACAGCTATTGATGATTTATATGAAGCAGATCCGCGTTTAAAACTGCTTGTAATGGCTGATAAGCTGGCAAACCTCAGAAGCACTTATTCAGAATATATTGACATAGGATATAAAGTTTGGGATAGATTCAATGCTCCAAAGGAAAAACAGGCATGGTATTACAGCGGCATTCAGGATGCCCTTTACGAAATGCAGTTCTATAAAGAAACCGAGGGAGCATACTGGGAGATCGTATCCCTTTACAAAGATCTCTTCGTAGAGTATTATCACGACGAATCTAAAGATATACTCTACCAACGCTGCGCTGACGGAAAAACTTATTTACTCAACAGATCAAAACCTCACTGGCAGCTTCATACAGGCGGCATCCCCAAAAAAGCTGTTGTTAAAAACAGAAAGGATGCGGAAAGGCTGGAAGACAACTGGATCGATCCTATACTGGCATACCTAGACAGAGACCTTGAATACGGCACTTATAAAATATACGAATCCCAGTACTGCAGTACTTATATTACAGTGATCAACGGCCAGCTGTGCTTCTACGGAACAGACGAAAAACGTTATAATTCAGGCAGCAATACTCTGTTTGAATATACCCTCTCAGAAGATGAAACGAAAAAATTTATGTTCATGCTTCGCCTTGAAAACGGTATAAGAAACAGGCTGGCAACACTTCTGAAAAACGAATTCGGAAGCGGAGATGATGTTGAATTCTTAGAATTCTGTCGCCAGTACAGCATAATATATGAAGAATAAAAAACAGGCTGACCTTACGGTCAGCCCTTTTTTCACTTAAGCCGTTTATGATATGCATAAAAGATTACTCTTCTTCTGCTTTTTCAACGATTTTAGAAACGCTTACAGTCAATATTACAGTATTAATTCCCTGAATGATGAGCGCTGCTGCGATAAGATATCCGATATATACCATCGCTGC
>JAFQKJ010000122.1 GCA_017397005.1 Bacillota bacterium | reverse complement strand
TCTGGACAAAGTTAAATAATCCAAACCTACATTGATCATAAAGTTCAATCGGTTTTTAATTTCTTTGATTATTTCTTTGGAAATTATCCTTTCTTTTTCTGTCAGTTCAAGATTTTGAACGAACTCCATAGCTTCAGACACTGACATTTCAGTAAATTCATATATGTTTTTGCCGCCGACAGTAACAGCCAGCACTTCCGGTTTTAGTCTTTTTCCGCCGCATGTAGCGCAAGGTATATGGCTCATATACTCTTCTATCTTAGCTTTTATGAAATCAGAATTGGTCTCTCTGTATCTGCGCTCAAGATTTCGTACTACACCTTCAAAATTTCTGCCCAAATGGGTTCTTGTACCCCCGTATCTGCTTTCGAAAACATAGTTAAGAGGCTTATCTGATCCAAATAACAGATCATTCCTGAACTCTTCTGAAAGTTCTTCGAACGGAGTATCCAAGTCTTCTCCGTATGCTTCTGCCAACGCTGATATCATTTGGTAGTAATATCCGCTCTCATCCATGGATGAGAATACGCTTCCCAAAGCTCCTTTTGCTATGCTTTTGCTGCTGTCTACTACCACGAGTTCAGGATCCACTCTCAAAATATAGCCTATTCCGTTACAATCCGGACATGCTCCAAAAGGTGCATTAAAGGAAAATACTCTTGGCTCCATTTCCGGTATCCCTTCCCCGTGTTCAGGACATGCAAACTTAGTACTGAAGAGAATATCTTCACCGCCAATTACTGAAGCCACGATCAAACCTTGTCCGTTGCTCAAAGCCAGCTCTATTGAATCCGACAATCTTGACTCGATCCCGGGTTTTATAACTATCCTGTCTACAACGATCTCTATAGTATGTTTCTTTGTCTTTTCCAGCTTGACTTCTTCTTCAGATATATTTATTACTTCTCCATCGATCCTTACTCTTGAGAATCCGTCTTTCCTAATTCTTTCGATTATTTTTTCATGCTCACCTTTTTTCCCGCTGATAACCGGAGCCAGAAGCATTAATTTTGTTCCATCTTCCATCTGAAGGATCCTGTCAGTGATCTGATCCACCGACTGTCCGGATATCTCTCTTCCGCAAACAGGACAATGGGGTATACCGACCCTTGCGTACAGAAGTCTCAAATAATCGTATATTTCTGTTACCGTTCCCACTGTTGATCTTGGATTTTTGCTGGTTGTTTTCTGATCTATCGATATTGCAGGAGAGAGCCCTTCTATAAACTCTACATCCGGCTTGTCCATCTGGCCCAGAAACTGCCTGGCATAAGCAGAGAGACTCTCTACATATTTCCTCTGTCCTTCTGCATATATAGTATCAAAGGCCAAAGTTGACTTTCCGGATCCGGAAAGCCCTGTAAGCACCACCAGCTTATCTCTTGGTATCTCAACATCGATGTTTTTTAGGTTATGACCTTTCGCACCTTTTATTATTATCTTATCTATCTTTCCCATTCCTCTACCTTTTGTTATATGCTTTTAACTCCAGTATCCTGTCTCTAAGCTGTGCCGCTCTTTCAAACTGAAGATTCTGTGCACAGTCTCTCATTTCTTTTTCAAGCTTAGACACAAGATCTCTTCTTTCTTTTTCTGTCAATTCCGCCGCACTGCCTGCATAGAAAATATCAACTTCCTCTGCAGCAATGGTAGCTTCTATCTTATCACGTATATTTTTTCTGACTGTCTCTGGCGTGATGCCGTTTTCTTCATTGTATTTCTTTTGTATGCTTCTTCTTCTGTCTGTCTCTTCAATAGCCTTCTGCATAGATTTGGTCACAGAATCCGCATACATGACCACCTTGCCGTTTACATTTCTTGCAGCTCTTCCTATAGTATGAACCAAAGATGTTTCAGTTCTCAGGAATCCCTCTTTGTCCGCATCAAGGATGGCAATAAGAGAGACTTCCGGAAGATCAAGACCTTCTCTAAGAAGGTTTATTCCCACAAGCACGTCAAATTCACCGAGCCTCAGATCCCTTATTATTTCTGTTCTCTCCAGTGTTTCTGTATCTGAATGCATATATTTGACTTTTATACCTATGTTTTTCAGATATTCTGTATGGCTCTCCGCCATTTTTTTAGTCAATGTAGTAACTAATACTCTCTCGCCTTTTTCCGCCACAATATTTATTTCTTTGACTAAATCGTCCATTTGACCTTCTGTAGATCTTATGTCTATATGAGGATCCACCAGTCCGGTAGGTCTTATAAGCTGTTCAACAAAAATATTT
>JAFQKJ010000121.1 GCA_017397005.1 Bacillota bacterium | reverse complement strand
TTTTGACACCGCTGAATTTTATTTTCACTCAATGGAAAAAGCTGCTGAATAAGATATTCAAATTTGAAGCGGATAAAGGACTTACCGATGAAGAACTGATAACTCTTGTAGAAGAGGCTGAAACCGATGGATATATAGATGAAGACAAGTCAGAGCTTATTCAGAATGCTATAGAATTCAGTGATCTGGAAGCTTTTGACATACTCACTCCGAGAGTGGATATCGTGGCAGTAAGTCCGGAAACTTCAAAAGATGAAATAAAAGAACTGTTCAAAAATACGGGATTCTCCAGAGTCCCTGTGTACAAAGACAGCCTTGATAATGTAATAGGTGTTCTTAATCAGAAAGATTTTCATAATTATATTAATGGGACGGACAAGGAGATCCTGGAATTCGTCAAACCCGCAGCTTTTGCTCCGGGCACTATGAAAATATCTCACCTGCTTAAAGTTATGCAGGAGATAAAGACACACATAGCTATCATCGTAGATGAATATGGCGGAACAGAGGGTCTTCTGACAATGGAAGATATAATAGAAGAACTTGTCGGCGAGATTTACGACGAGCATGATGCGGTGGAAAATCAGGATATTATTCAGCTCCCTGACGGAAGCTATAATGTATTGTGCTCAGCAAATCTGGATAAAATATTCGAATATTTCGATATTGAATCGGATCTTGATGTAACCACAGTCAACGGCTGGGTACTTGTTCAGCTTGGAGACATGGCTAAAATCGGAGACACATTTGAATATCAAAAAGATAATGTGATATTTAAAGTCAGAGTAATGAGAGCAGACGAGAAGAAGGCTATTGAGATCAATATGTTCGTAGAAAAGATAGAAGAAGAGGACGATGAAGACTGATAAAAACAAATTTGTCGGTAAGAGGATGCAGGATGTTTAGGAAATTATTTAAAAGGATCAGAAATCTGACATTGTACAAAAAAATAATAATGCTGAACATTCTGCTGCTGTTTTTTGCGGCAGCCTTAGTAGGCTTGTATTTTTTCGACTATTATCCGGTGGTAGTGTTGAAGGAAGCCGTATTCAATTGAAAGGAGAGCATATGAAAATACTATTTGCAGTCTCCGAAGCATTCCCCTTTGTAATGAGCGGAGGCTTAGGAGAAGTGGCCGGGGCTTTGCCCAAGGCATTATCAAAACTGAATAAAGAAAACGATATAAGAGTCATATTACCGTTATACAGTAAGATCGAGCAGGAATACAAAGATAAGATGAGATTCATCGGGGACATGCAGGTCCGCTTATCCTGGAGATCGCAGTATAGCGGTATTTTTTATTATGAACTGGAAAACGTTAAATACTATTTTATTGATAATGAATATTACTTTAACAGAGAAGGTTTGTACGGAGAGTACGATGATGGGGAAAGATTTGCTTTTTTCTGTAAAGCAGTTATTGAAGCTTTAGACTGTATTGATTTTGAACCTGATATTATACATTGCAATGACTGGCATACAGCACTTTTGCCTGTTTACATTAAGGCAGATGGCCGGGAAAAATACAGAAGTATCAAAACTCTTTTCACGATCCATAATATACAGTATCAAGGGATCTTTGACATAAGTATATTACAGGATATTTTTGATATACCTTGGGGAAATTTAGGGTCAGTGGAGTATAACGGAAGCATTAATTTAATGAAAGGCGGTATAGTCTGCTCTGATCATGTGGCAACCGTCAGCCCTTCCTATGCGGAAGAGATACAGGATCCTTATCATGCATGCGGACTGGAGCATATACTCTCTGAAAATAAACATAAGCTGAAAGGTATATTAAACGGTATTGATACGGATAATTATGACCCGGAAAAAGACCCGGTTATAACTGTAAATTACAGCAGCAGAGCATTAGAAGGAAAAAAGCGGTGCAAAAAAAACCTACAGGAGATTTACGGATTGGAGATCAAGGAAGAAGTGCCTGTAGCGGCAATGGTTTCAAGGCTGGCAGGCCATAAAGGCTTTGAACTGGTGATATCTGCTATAGATGAGATGATGAAAAAAGAAATACAGTTTATTGTTTTGGGCACTGGAGAAAGATGGATAGAAGACAGCTTAAGGCATATCGATGAAAGATATCCGGGAAGAGCTGCAGCGGATATAAGATTCAGCTCGGATGCTGCGAAAAAAATATATTCCGGTGCGGACATATTTCTAATGCCTTCACATAGTGAGCCCTGCGGTCTTGCCCAAATGGCGGCATTAAGGTACGGAACGGTGCCTGTAGTCAGAGATACCGGCGGATTGAGTGATTCCATAAAAGATGATGAGAGCGGAAACGGATTCAAATTCAAAGCTTATGATCCTCATGCAATGCTTAGAGCATTGGACAGAGCAGTTGAAGCATATAAAGATAAAGAACGGTGGAATGAATTAGTCATAAGGGGAATGGAGTGGGATCTTTCCTGGGAAGCATCAGCTAGAGAATATATGGATCTGTACAAAAAGATATGTGGAAATAACTAAGGAAGGACAAGAATGGCATGAATGAGTTTAAATATTTGTTCCATCAGGGGACTCAATACAGAGCCTATGATAATATGGGTGCTCATTTTGTTACTGAAGAAGGAAATGAAGGAGTAAGATTCACTGTATGGGCGCCTCATGCATTGTCAGTTTCGGTTATAGGAGATTTTAACAGGTGGGATCCACAGGCGGATCCTATGGAAAAGATCTCAGAACAAGGGCTGTATTCGAAATTTATTCAGGATGTCAAAGAATTCGACAGTTATAAGTATAAGATCATAGGGAGAAATGGAAATGCCTATGATAAGGCTGATCCTTATGGGTATCATTTTGAAACAAGACCGGGGAACGCTTCAAAAGTATATTCAATTGAAGGATATCAATGGAAAGATGAACTTTGGATGGACTGCAGAAAAAACAAAGATATTTATAAAACTCCTATTAACATCTATGAAGTTCATGCCGGCTCATGGAAGAGGACTCCTGACGGGAGTTTTTTGAACTTTAGAGAGCTTGCTGATGAGCTTGTACCTTATGTAAAGAAGCTGGGGTTTACTCATATAGAGTTTATGCCTTTGGCGGAACATCCATTGGATGATTCCTGGGGATATCAGGTCACAGGATATTATACGGCAACATCGAGGTTTGGAACACCAAAAGACCTGATGTATCTGGTGGATGTGTGTCATCAGAACGGGATAGGTGTGATAATGGACTGGGTGCCGGCTCATTTTCCAAAAGATGCGGCAGGACTTTATATGTTTGACGGAGAACCTTGTTATGAATATGAAGATAACAGAAAGGGAGAACACCGAGAATGGGGCACTGCTGTGTTTGACTTCGGCAGGAACGAGGTTCAGAGTTTTCTTGTGTCCAATGCAGTTTTCTGGTTTGAAAAATATCATATGGACGGACTTAGAGTAGATGCGGTGGCATCTATGCTGTATCTGGACTATGGGAGAGATCACGGAGAATGGATGCCTAATATAAACGGAGGGAAGGAAAACCTTGAGGCAGTGGCTTTTTTAAAAAAGCTGAATACAGAAGTGTTTGCAAGGTTTGATAATGTGATAATGGCGGCAGAAGAATCCACTGCCTGGCCGGGAGTGACCGGAGATGTAAAAAACGGAGGATTGGGATTCAATTTCAAGTGGAACATGGGATGGATGAACGATGTCCTGAGCTATATCGTAAAAGATCCTGTATACAGAAAATACCATCACGACAGGATGACCTTTCCTATGTGTTATGCCTACACGGAAAACTATATACTTCCTATTTCTCATGATGAAGTCGTTTACGGCAAAGGTTCTCTTCTGAATAAAATGCCGGGAAATTACGAAGAAAAATTTGCTGGGATGAGAACTTTTTTGGGATTTATGATGGCTCATCCCGGAAGAAAGCTTATGTTCATGTCCGGTGAATTTGCTCAGTTTAAAGAATGGGATCACAGGAGAGGTATTGAAACTCAGCTGATGCGTTATGATCTTCACCGGATGATGTTCGAGTATGTTTCTGAACTCAACCATTTTTATTTTGAAAATCATATGCTGTGGGAAAACGACAGAGACTGGCAGGGCTTTACTTGGAGCTGTTCGGACAGAGAGAGCAATATACTTGCTTTTATCCGGATCGGATACGATGGATCTCAGATGCTGTGTGTATATAATTTTGCACCTGTGTACAGAGAAGACTATATTATAGGCGTGCCGGAAGGCTGTTATACTCAAGTGTTTTCTTCGGATGAAAAGCGGTTTGGCGGATTGGGAAAAGACATGGGCAGGATACAGTCTCAAAAAGGAGAGATGAATGGATTCACACATTTTATAAAGTCAGACATACCTCCTGATTCTGCAGTCTTTTTTAAGAAAGAATAGGAGGGAAAGACTATGGCTGTAAAAAAAGAATGTATAGCAATGCTGCTGGCTGGAGGACAGGGAAGCCGTTTGTATACTCTTACCAAGAAACTGGCAAAGCCGGCAGTGCCTTTTGGAGGCAAGTACAGGATAATTGATTTTACTTTATCAAACTGTACAAACTCAGGTATTGAAACCGTTGGTATACTTACTCAGTACCAGCCTTTAAAGCTGAATACGTATATAGGCACCGGTCAGCCCTGGGATCTTGACAGGATAGATGGCGGTGCTTTTATATTGCCGCCTTTTCAGCGGCAGCAGGGAGCAGACTGGTATAAAGGGACTGCAAATGCTATATTCCAGAACATGAATTTTATTGAGGGATACAGCCCGGAATATGTGCTGATACTGTCGGGAGATCATGTTTACAAAATGGATTATTCTCTTATGCTTAGTTTTCATAAACAGAACAGAGCGGACTGCACCATTGCAGTTTTGGAGGTGCCTATGAATGAAGCATCAAGGTTTGGGATAATGAGTACAGACAAAGAATTCCGAATAACGGATTTTGAAGAAAAACCAAGTCATCCGAAAAGCAGTCTTGCATCAATGGGAATATATATTTTCAAATGGGAAAAACTAAAAAAATATCTGATAGAGGATGAAAAGAACAGCGATTCAGACAATGATTTCGGAAAAGATATAATACCTTCCATGTTAAAAAAGGGGGAAAGGCTGTTTGCATACAGATTTAAAGGTTACTGGAAAGATGTAGGTACTATAGAAAGTTTATGGGAAGCTAATATGGATCTGCTGGATTCAAAAAGCGGAATTAATTTTGATGATCCTAATTTTAAAATTTACTCAAAAAATCAGGGCCTTCCTCCTCATTTTGTCGGCGTTGATGGAAAGGTAGAAAACTCCATAGTTGCAGAGGGCTGTGAAGTATATGGGACCGTGGAGAACTCCATACTTTTCCTGGGAGTAAAGGTGGAAAGCGGAGCTTTTGTCAAAGATTCCATTTTGATGCACGATACGGTCATAAAAAGAGATGCTGTAGTATGCAAAAGCATATTGGCCGAAAATGTCACAGTTGGAAGGGATTCATATATAGGCAAAAAATTAAAAGGTGAGGGTGAAGCCTCTGATGTCACTGTTGTTGGCGAAGGAAATGTGATAGAAGAGGGAACTGTGATCCTCGCCGGAGAAATCCTTGATTAAGGAGGAAGGACCATGATAAATGGGTTGGGATTGATTTTTTCAAATATTCATGAAGATCAGTTAAGAGAAATAACAAACAACAGGACCATGGCGTCAGTTCCTTTTGGAGGAAGATACAGGATAGTGGATTTTGTGCTGTCTAATATGACAAATGCGGGGATAAACACTGTAGGCATAATAACCAAGACAAATTATCAGTCGTTGATGGATCATGTGGGTTCCGGGAAGGAATGGAATCTTGCCAGAAAAAACGGAGGACTTCATTTCCTTCCTCCATACGGCAGGACCACCGGAAATTTCGTATATAAAGGTAAAGTTCAGGCGCTCAAAGGAGTTTTTGAGTTTTTGTCCAAAACCAAAGAACGGTATGTAGTGCTTTCTGATTGCGACATCGTTGCAGGGATAGATCTTGACGAGGTGTTTGATTTTCATATAAAGAAGAGAGCTGATATAACCATGATGTATACCGTCAGACAGATAACAAAAGAAGAAGCTTCAAAATCAACTTTGCTGAATGTGGATTTTGACGAGCGTGTATTCAAAATGATAAACAGAGGAAGCGATGAGGGGTACCAGAAGGTAAGCATGAATGTCTGGATAATGGAGAAAAGTTTTCTTATGGCGCTGATAGATGAGGCTTCCGTGCAGGGGGCAAGACATATTGAAGAAGAAGTGCTTGCACCCAGGTTAAGGCAGCTGAAGATATACGGTTTCAGATTTAACGGTTACAGTGCAAAAATAGACAGTTTGGCAAATTACTATGCAAGGAATATGGATCTTCTGGACAGAGATGTAAGGAAAAAACTGTTCGAGGGAAAAAGGATATACACCAAGATCAAAGACGAAGTCCCTACATATTATGACAGACAATGCAAGGTATCAAACTCTCTTGTGGGGGACGGCTGCATAATAGAAGGGACAGTGAAAGACTCGATTTTATTTAGAGGCGTAAAGGTGGAAAAAGGAGCTGTAGTGGAAAACAGCATCCTTATGCAGGACAGCAGTATAGGTGAATATGCCCATCTTCACGCGGTCATACTGGATAAGAATGTAGTGATCAAGAATAACAGAAATCTGTCCGGTCATGAGACATATCCTCTTTATGTTTCTAAAGGAGGAGTGATCTAAAAAGCTGTTTGTGAGGTGTTTATATGATCGATATGGTAAAGAATGCATTTTCAAAACAAGAGATCAAGAAAATGATAATATCAAAACTTAATAATGATATGGGTACTTCTTTGAAAAATGCGAAAAAGGATGATGTATATAAAGCTGTTTTACTGACTGTAAGGGAGATACTTCAGGAAAAACACAATTATTTTACTTATTTATGTAGGAAGAAAGGCACCAAAAGGATCAATTATCTTTGTATGGAGTTTCTGGTGGGCCCGTCTCTCAGGAACAACCTGTATAACCTTGACATGAGAGAGGCTTTTGAAGAGGTGGTAAGTGAACTAGGGTTTAAACTGAATGATTTTTATGAGATGGAATCCGACCCGGGATTAGGCAACGGAGGCTTAGGAAGGCTGGCAGCCTGTTTTATGGATTCTCTTGCCACATTGAACTATCCTGCAACAGGATATTCACTGTTGTATGAATATGGGATATTTAAGCAGAGAATGGTGGAAGGCTGGCAGGTAGAACTTCCTGATGAATGGCTTGATTCAGCGGATTCATGGCTTGCTCCTGTCAATGAGCAGACCTGCGAAGTAAAGTTTGGCGATGGCAGTGTGCTGGCTGTTCCTTATGACATGTTCATATCAGGTAAAGATTCAATGGGGGTAAGCCTTTTGAGATTGTGGAAAGCAAAAGCAAAAGGACCTCTCGATATGGACAGTTTTATGAGAGGTGATTATGCCAGAGCCGTGGAACAGCAGTCTTTGGCAGAGGTCATATCAAAAGTGCTTTATCCTGCGGATAATCATCCTGAAGGCAAATCTCTGAGATTAAGACAGCAGTATTTTCTTGTGTCAGCATCTGTACAGAATATAGTAAGAAGACATTTAGCTAAATATAAGTCTTTGGATTCTTTGCCGGAACATTCGGTCATTCATATCAACGATACACATCCTGCACTGGTGATCCCCGAGCTGATGCGTATAATGCTGGATGATCATGATTATGAATGGGATAAAGCCTGGTCTATAGTTTCCAAAACTGTTGATTATACAAACCATACTGTGCTCGCGGAAGCTTTGGAAACCTGGTCTGCAGATATTTTTAAAAGACTGTTGCCGAGAATATATCAGATAGTGGAAGAAATAAACGAAAGATTTTGCAGAAAAGCCTTCGATGCCTGCGGAGGGGATTTTGATGCGGTGTCCAGAATGGCTGTACTGGCGTACGATCATGTAAGGATGGCCAATCTTTCTGTAGTAGGATCAAATAAGGTCAACGGAGTTTCTAAACTTCACAGTGAGATCATAAAAGAAACCATATTTAATGATTTTTATAAAGTTATGCCTAAAAAGTTTACAAACGTGACCAACGGTATAGCTCACAGAAGATGGCTTTGTCAGGCTGATCCACTGCTTGCTGAAAAGATAGCATCTGTTATTGGTGAGGGTTTTGTAAAGAATGCAGAGGAGCTGGAAGGGCTTATGAACTATACTCAGGACACTGCATTTCTTAAGGATATAGGAGAGATAAAGTACAGGAATAAAATCAGGCTTGCGGAGCTGATAAAAAAAGAGTGCGGTACAGCTGTGGATCCGGAGTCTATCTTTGACATTCAGGTAAAAAGGCTTCATGAGTATAAAAGGCAGCAGATGAATGCGCTGCACATACTTCATCTTTATCAGAGGATGAAGTCGGATAAAGATTTCAGAGACAGCTGTATTCCAAGAACTTATATATTCGGAGCAAAAGCTGCATCGGGATATGATATGGCCAAACAGATCATAAGATTCATATTCGATCTTGCAAAAGTAATAAATAAAGATGAGGATATTGACGAGAAACTCAGAGTGGTTTTCATTCCTGATTACAAAGTAAGCCTTGCGGAAGTTATAATCCCGGGGGCTGATGTCAGCCAGCAGATATCTCAGGCAGGAAAAGAGGCTTCAGGCACAGGGAATATGAAGTTTATGATAAACGGTGCGCTGACCCTTGGAACTTATGATGGAGCAAATGTTGAGATCCATGAGGCTGTGGGAGATGAAAATATATTTATATTTGGTCTGAGAGACAGCGAAGTAAAAGAATTGTTCATTAAAGGCTATGACCCAAGAGAATATATTGAAAGATCCAGGTATTTAAAAGCTGCTGTGGAAGGGATAAAAAACGGATATAACGGGATAAGATTTGAAAACTATGGAAATATGCTTCTTTCCGGAAATGATGGATTTATGGTGGCGGCAGATTTTGAGGCATACAGGATAAAGTCTCAGGAAGTGATGGAAAGTTATAAAGACAGAGAAAGATGGAATAGAATGGTGCTGGTCAATATTGCAAAAGCGGGAAGATTTGCGGCGGACAGGAGTATCAGAGACTATGCTCGTGAAATATGGAAAGGGGAGCCTTGGAAACGATGATAGTTTTTGATCCGAAAGATGAAAAATGTAAAAAACCTTTTGGCAGTGTTATGCAGGGAGAGGAAATAGAAATAGATCTGCGTATTTCAAGAAGGCTTGGCGCTTGTAAAGTTTCTTTACTGCTGTTTAGAGACGGAGAAGAAAAGCATGAGATATATCCAATGCTTTTCAAAGAGCATGAAAAACACCGGGAAGTATATATGGTAAAGTTCTCAATAAATGAAGAGGGGCTTTACTGGTACAGATTCAGTTTTACTGATATAGGCGGAGAAAAAAATATAGGCAGAGGGCATGAGAACAAAGCTTTTATTGACAGTGATCTGTGCTGGCAGCTTACTGTATATGAAAGAGGATTTGAAACTCCTGAATGGATAAAAGGAGGGATAATGTATCAGATATTTCCCGACAGATTCTATAGAAGCTCAAATTATGATCCGGTGATCAGAGAAGACTCATATCTTAGAGAAGACTGGGGCGGAATCCCGGCTCATATAAGGCCTGAAGACGGCAGTGTGCCTAATAATGATTTTTTCGGCGGAAATCTTAGAGGAATAATTGAAAAGCTTGATCACTTGAAAAGCCTGAATGTGAACTGTATATATCTGAATCCTATTTTTGAAGCTGCTTCAAATCACAAATATGACACGGGTGATTATGAAAAAATAGACCCTGTATTTGGAAACGAAGATATATTTAAAGAATTATGCAGTAAGGCGGAAGAGAAAGGAATAAAAGTGATCCTTGACGGTGTGTTCAGTCACACCGGTGCAGACAGCAGATACTTTAATAAAAAAGGAAGATATTTGGATAAAGGAGCATATCAGTCAAAAACGTCAAAGTATTATCCCTGGTATGATTTCGGAGAATGGCCGGACGGTTACAGAAGCTGGTGGGGAATAGATACATTGCCGGAAGTAAAAGAGGAAGAACCTTCTTTTCTTGAGTATATAACCGGAGAAAAAGGTATACTTACCCGATGGCTGCATGCCGGCGCTGCAGGCTACAGACTTGATGTGGCGGATGAGCTGCCCGATGTTTTTCTGGATAAACTCAGAGAACGCGTCAAGAGTACAGATCCTCAGAGTTTTATAATAGGAGAAGTATGGGAAGATGCATCTAATAAAATAAGCTACGGCAGAAGACGCCGCTATCTTTTGGGCAGACAGCTTGACAGCGTGATGAATTACGTGTTTCGGGAAGGGATAATGAGTTTTGTTAAATATGGAGATGCGTTTAGTCTTGCGGAGAAAGTCGAGTCAGTAGTGCAGAATTATCCTCCTCAGGTATTGAACTGTCTGATGAATATTTTAGGAACTCATGATACGGCAAGAGCTTTGACAGAGACAGGAAGTGTTGAGAAGCTTAAGTGTGCGGCTTTGATCCAGTTCTTTCTGCCGGGAGTGCCGTGTATATATTATGGGGATGAGGCCGGAATGACCGGTGGCAGAGATCCCTACTGTCGGGGCTGTTATCCTTGGGGCGGCGAAAACGAGGAACTGTTTGCGTTTTACCGTACATTGGGAAGAGTAAGAACAGAAAACAAGGATGTATTAAAAGACGGAAAGTACTTTACAAATTATGTAAACCAATATATCATATGTTATGAGAGAACTAACCTGTCGGGACAAATTTTTGTGATCGTGAAAGTTTCTGAAGGATGTACAGTTCTCAGCCCTGAAGATATAGGGATAGAAGTTTCTGAAGGAAAGAAGATCGTAGATATGATAGATGGGCACGTTATAGAAGGCAGCATCGTTTTAAACGGCGTCGGAGGCAAGGTGCTCAGATCGGAAGTGAGGGATAATGATGAAAAATAAAGTACTGGTTCTGTTTTTGGTATTGCTTCTGGGGATGATGACTGCAGGCTGCGGTGGGCAGGAGCAGCAGGGAGTAGATGAGCTTCATGATCAGCAGTACGGCGAGACTGAAGGAATAGTGATCCAGCAGTATTTTGCAAGCACCACATATATTTATGAAGGTCAGGATGAAGAAAACGGAGAGTTGATGCCTCCTGTTGAATTTACTCTCGAATGCGGTGAAGGAGAGAATATATATGTGGCAGCGGTAAATTCTCTTATGGATCTGCCGGAAGGTCAGGATCAGTATTATACCATGATGCAGGATAGATACGTATGCACTAATGTAACTGTGGAAGACGGACTGGCATATGTTGATTTCGTTTCAGAGGGGCTCGAAGGCGGTGCGACTACAGAGATGGTGCTTATAGACCAAATAGTTTATACTCTTGCAAATTCCTTTGAAGAGATAGCTGCTGTGCAGTTTACTGTAGACGGTCAAAAAACAGAAACTCTGATGGGCCATATAGACACATCAGAGGCTTTCGTGGCAGATTATCTGTAATATCTTAAAGCTTCCATTCCTGATACAGTTTTTCAAGAGCTGGATACATTTGATTAATAGGTATAGTGGAGTAATAGAAGATGAGGGTAGATTTATCCTCATCTTTTTTATTTGTCTGATATTTCTGAAGGGGCACCATATTTATTCCCTGCTCTTTTGCGATCACACTAAGCTCAGCAGCATCGTAATTTTTCTTGGAGTTGATTTTTATAAGCATATTCAGTCCGGAATCTTTGCTTAGTATCGTGACCTTGTCTTTAAACAGTTCGGAAAAGGCTTCAGATGCAGTTTTTATCTTCTGAGAGTATAGATTTCTCAGCTTTTTTACATGGGTATGAAGAAGCCCCTTGTTCATATATGTGGCGAGAGCCAGCTGTTCGGTTTTAGAACAGGTCTGATTATAATGAGCCATGACCTTATCGGAATAAGGCATCATTACAGCCGGAAGAACCATATAACTTATTTTAATAGACGGAAAAAGAACAGATGAAAATGATCCAAGATAAAGAACATCAGCGGTGCTGTCCAGGCTTTTGAGCGGAGGTACCGGCTTTCCGAAATATCTCAGCTCGCTGGCATAGTCGTCTTCGATTATTATACTTTTTGTTGCGGCAGCATATTTCAAAAGAGCATATCTTTTCCCGATAGGCATTACTGTACCCATAGGGAACTGTATTGACGGAGAAACGCATATAACTGAAGGTGATTTTTTAGATATTTCTTCAAGAGAGGCTCCGCTTTCAGATATATTTATAGGTATCGTTTTAAAACCTCGGTCTTTAAACACATTGACTGAAGGAAGATATCCCGGATCTTCGTATGCAATGCCGTCTATGTTCATAACGGAAAGAAAACTGCAGGCAAGATTTATAATAGGCTGGGTGCCGGCAGCTATTATTATCTGCTCCGGAGAACAAATAACACCTCTTGTCATATACAGGTAATGAGCTATTTCCTGACGCAGGAATTCTTCTCCTTGAGGAGATGCCTCGAATGCCAGAAGATCTGAGTATTCGTTTATGACGTAGTTAAGACATTTTTTCCATTTGACAAAGTCAAAAAGAGCTGTATCTGAATAATAAGGAATACTCTTTTTGGGATCTCTTGCTATGCTGTTTATAACAGGCGGAACATATGAGAATTCCGGAGAATGATCTGCATTGGCATTTACATAATATCCGGATTTTTCTTTACTGGTTATATATCCTTCCACTGCAAGCTGGTTATATGCCAGTTCGATGGTGGTTATGCTTATTTTTAATGCAGCGGCAAGAGCGCGAAGAGAAGGGAGTTTAGAACCTGCAGCAAGTCTTCCGGAAGAAATTTCTGTTTTAATATAGTCATAAAGCTGTATATATAATGGTTTTTTGGAATCGTAATCCAGAACAGGAGTTATAGTATTCATGATCGCCTCCAAACTGTATATATAAAAAAAATAAAATCTGAGTATTTATAAGTATACAGCTGAAGAGTATCATTGTCAATGACAGGAGGAAAAGGAGGTATTATAAATGAGG
The DNA here is from genome assembly GCA_017397005.1 of Bacillota bacterium. Classification (GTDB taxonomy): domain Bacteria; phylum Bacillota; class Clostridia; order Peptostreptococcales; family Anaerovoracaceae; genus RGIG1899. The sequence goes on along the minus strand of JAFQKJ010000121.1, from coordinate 2,557 downwards.
GAAAGTAAAGTGAAAGTACTGACATACTCAGCACTTATGATGGGACTTGCCATCGTGGCAACCATGATGATAAGGATACCTGTGCCGGCTACTCAGGGTTATGTTCATCTGGGAGATACTGTTTTGATACTTTCAGTATTGATATTAGGGAAGAAAAAAGGTGCTTTGGCTGGGGCTTTGGGACAGGCAGCGGCGGATATTCTGGGCGGTTATGCAATTTTCGCACCGGCGACCTTCGTTGCTAAAATTCTTATGGGATTATTGATAGGAGTTGCCGTTGAAAAGATGTTTGAATACGGTACAGGCAAAAACAGGAAACTTGTTCCTGCTGCGATATTTATGATCGTACTGTCTTGTGTTTCAATGGCAGGAACGTATTATTTATTTGAATGTGCAATGTACGGAAGCTTTGTAGTTCCGCTGGTGGAAATACCGGCTAATATTATACAGTTCTCTGTAAGCGCTGTTCTGGCGGCGGCAGTGGGAGGACTGCTGGTAAAGACTCCTGCAAGAGCCTGGCTTTATATTGGGAAACAGGTGAAATAAACATATGACCTCTTTCGTTAAACTTAAAGTTTTTCGAAGGAGGTTTTTTATTGAAATTTCATCCCACATCGATGAGCAGATATGTTAAAATTAGAAAAAACATTTGGATGAAACAGGAGGATTTATGGAAAAGGTAAATGTAAGATCCAGAATGGGGGAAGAGGATTTTAAAAATTATTTATATTATAATCAATATTTCTTTGAAAAATATTATATCGCTGTAAGAGTGGCGGTATCTTTTATAATTGGAGCGGCAGCAGCTTTCTTTTCATCAGACAAACTGTCAACATTAGTGCTGCTGACAGTGCTTTGTCTGCTGGTATTTATAGTTTTCCCTTGGTGCAGGATAAGATTTAACTATCAGAAAATTTACAGGAGAAACCGAAGCACTGCTTTTTCTCAGTCTCAGGATTTTGAATTTACTCCGGAGTACTTTGGTTTTAAAAGCGAACATGAAGATGAATATACATACGAGCCTTATTCTAATCTTTTAAAAGCTGCTGAAACTAAAACATTGTTTATAATAAGCTATTCTAAAAAACAGACAGTGGTACTGGTAAAGGAATATATCGGTGAAGAAGAAATGAAGGCAGTTTCCCGTATGATAAGAAACGGTATGGGAGACAGATTCGTGCAGATAACTCGTATTTGATCAGAAAGAGAGTGGAATTATGAGCAAGGTGGCAGTAGTTTCCGGCGGAAGCAGAGGTATAGGTGCATCTATATGCAGAACTCTTGCGAAGCAGGGATATACAGTGTTGATAAATTATCGGGTCAATAAAGAGAAAGCAGAAGCTTTGGCGGAAGAATTGAAAAGTCAGGGGTGGAATGCCGAACCCTGCCAGTGCGATGTAAGAGACGAAAATGCTGTAACAGAATTATTCTCATATATTATAGGCAAATACGGAAAAGTGGATGTGCTTGTTAATAACGCAGGCATAGCTCACTATGGACTTATTACAGATGTTTCAACGGAAGAATGGGATCTGGTCTTCGATACTAATATCAAAGGCATGTTTTTGATGTGCAGAGAAGCTTTAAAAAATATGGTATCGAATAAATATGGAAGGATAGTAAATATATCATCCATGTGGGGAGTTTGCGGAGCTTCCTGTGAAACGGTCTATTCCGCATCTAAAGCCGCTGTGATAGGCCTTACCAAGGCGATTGCTCAGGAAGTTGGCCCTTCCGGAATAACGGTAAACTGCGTGGCGCCGGGGGCTGTTCAAACAGATATGATGAAGGAACTGTCTGAGGACACGGTGAAGATGCTTGAGGAAGAAACCCCTCTGGGAAGAGTGGGAACTCCTGAAGATATTGCGGAAGCTGTGGCATTTCTTGTATCTGATAAAGCATCCTTTATTACAGGAGCTGTACTGAATGCTAACGGAGGAATGGTTATATAATGGCAGATTATGAAGTGGTGATCATAGGAGCGGGAGCAGTAGGCTGTGCGGCAGCTTATGTGCTTTCCGGTCATGAATTAAATATAGCTGTTATGGAGAAAGAAGCAGATGCTGCTTTTGGCATCAGCGGAAGAAACAGCGGAGTGGTCCATGCCGGTTTCAATAATGTGCCGGGATCTTTAAAAGCAAAACTTTGTGTAGAAGGCAGCAGAAGATTTGAAGATCTTGCAATGCATCTTGGTGTGAAATATATAAAAACCGGTAAATATGTTACCGGTTTTTCTGATGCTGACAGAACTGAACTGGAAAGGCTTTTGAAACAGGGAAAAGACAATGGCGTGGAAGGTCTTGAGATCGTAGAGGGAGACAGGATAAGAGAAAAATATCCAGAGGTAAAAGGAAATTTTGCATTATGGTCTCCGCAGACCGGGATCTTCGATCCTTTTGAATATACTGTGAAACTGGCTGAGAAAGCTCATGAGATGGGCGCTGTTTTTCTGTTTGATTCTAAATTGGTGAAAATAGAAAAGGAAGAGACCGGAGGATTTCGTCTGTCATACGAAAAAACTGTATCAGGGAATCCGTCAAAAGAAACAGGAAGTATT
>JAFQKJ010000120.1 GCA_017397005.1 Bacillota bacterium | reverse complement strand
TAGTGTTTAATAAATGCGATCTGATAACAGAGGAAGACAAAAACAGGATCAGAGACATATATATCGGAACAGATTATCCCGTGGTATTTGTAAGCACCTATTCAGGTGAAGGAATACCTGAGCTGAAGGGGCTGATAAAGGGCAGGAGATGTATGCTCTCGGGCGCTTCCGGAGTGGGAAAATCAAGCATAGCAAATGCACTGGGTGGTTTTAAGATGGAAACAGGCCTGATAAGCAGGAAGACTCAGAGAGGGAAGCATACTACAAGGCACGTGGAGCTTCTTATAGGTGATGACGGAATAATGATATTTGATACTCCGGGATTTACTTCTTTTGAAGTGCTGGATATGAAGCCTGAAGAGTTAAAATACTATTACCCTGAATTCGAAGGTCATATGAAGGGATGCAGGTTTTCTACCTGTATGCACATTTCAGAACCTGACTGCAGTATAAAAGAAGCTGTAGGCAAAGATATAAGCAGCATGAGATATGATTCTTATGTTAAAATATATAATGAGTTAAAGGAAAAACCAGTGAAGTTTTAATTAGGAGAGAAATATGAAATACCAATTATCACCATCAATTTTATCAGCAGATTTCGGAAGATTGTATGAAGATACTAAAAAAGTCGAAGAAGGTGGAGCGGATATGCTTCATATCGATGTCATGGACGGTCATTTTGTGCCTAATATTACTATAGGCCCTGTTGTTCTTGAAGGCCTCGTTGGAAAAACTAAAATGCCTTTTGACGTGCATCTCATGATCGAAGATCCGGATAAGTATATTGACAAGTTTGTTTTTGAAAACACAGAGTATATTTCTGTTCATCAGGAAGCTTGCGTGCATCTTCACAGAACTGTACAGTACATAAAATCTTTGGGAGTGAAAGCCGGAGTAGCTATAAATCCTGCAACTTCTCTCAGAACTCTTGATGAGATCCTGGAATACATTGATATGGTCATCATCATGACAGTTAATCCGGGCTTTGGCGGCCAGTCATTTATAGAATCCGGGCTTAGAAAGATCACTGAACTGAGAGATATGATCGAAAAAAGAGGACTCGATGTTGATATAGAGGTTGACGGAGGCGTTAAACTCACAAACGCGGAAACTGTACTCAATGCAGGAGCAAATATCCTTGTTGCAGGTTCTGCGGTATTCTCAAAACCTGATCCGGAAGAAGAATGCAGAAAATTCGGCGAAATTTTTAAGGGGATGAAATAATGAGCAAGAAAGCAGCTATATTCGGAAGCGGAAGCTTTGATCCTTCCGGTGTTGATTTTGACCAATACAGATTTATTGCAGGATGTGACGGCGGAACACAGTATTTAAGTGATGCCGGCGTTGTGCCTCATATGATAATGGGAGATTTCGATTCTCTCGACACATCCACTATAATGGAAATGTTTATGCTGGGCGTTGCCAGACATGGCCTTTCAGCGGACAAGGACTTTACAGATATGAAGGGCACTGTGGATTTTATAGCAAAACTGGATTATGATGAGCTTGATATATACGGTGCCACAGGAACAAGGCTTGACCACAGTGTAGGAAATATGATGCTGCTGTTTGAACTTTTTGAAAAAGGCTTAAAATGCAGGATCATTGATAAAAATAATATCATCACAGCAATATCTGCAGCAGATGCTCCTGTTACTATGGAAATAAATGACGTTCCTCAGGGCTGGTATGTTTCTTTTGTGCCGGTGGGAACATGCAAAGGTGTTACTATAAAAGGCATGAAATATGAAACTGAAGGTATTGAACTTGGAATAAATAATTCTACAAGAGCTATAAGCAATGAATGTGCAGAAAGTTCTGATGTGCCTGCTTCAATAACCGTAGAGTCAGGCAGACTTCTGGTATTTTACAGCAGAGACTGATACTAATGTAAACAAAACCGCCTTTCGGTCATAATATGACTGAGAGGTGTTTTTTTATGAGCAGTAATAAAAAATTTAATGATAAAAAAGATGAATTTATAAACTGTACAAAAAAGATCAAAAAGAAATGCTGCTGTATAAATGCAGACAAATACTGTGAGATAAAAAAACTGGCCAAGTGTATGATATGTATAGGAGTGCTTGCTATACTTATACTTTGTTTCCCGCCTGTAGTATGGTTCGTTATGCTGGCAGTGGGGATGATAGTGCTGGGGATACTGATATTCAGACTTTAATACAAATAAAATAGACTGCCTGAAAGGCAGTCTTATTTTTCAATGATCAGTTGGGTTAGATAGCTCTCTGTACTTTACCGGATCTCATGCATCTTGTGCATACGTTTGCTCTTCTTACAGTACCATTGTCGACGATTCTAACAGTTTGGATATTAGCATTCCATT
>JAFQKJ010000015.1 GCA_017397005.1 Bacillota bacterium | reverse complement strand
GCAAAATGGACGCTAATAAGTCATTATAACATGAGTGAACCAGATGCCCACAGATACATTGAAAAACTGGCGATGGATCGCTGTGTTACCCGAAAAGAAATTGCCGATGAAATCATAAAAAAGGCTCTCAAATGACACATACAGAATCCCGTACCCCGCCTCTCTCACAATCCAAAAGTTACTAGTTTGGATGAGCGACTCGTCTGGATATTTATAAACTTTTCATATGATTGTACTCTAAAACAGCTTCTTTAGGACACAGCTGTCTGCTTCTTCATATTCTTCAAAGAGCTTCCTGACACCTGCAGACATTGCCTCATGCATTTTCTCATATGCATCATTCAATTTTTTCACACGTCTGCCATATATCGTCCCGGATGGTCTGAATCCGAAATTCAGTTCATCGAAATGATCATACAGATCTTTAATTATGGATTCTTCTTTCATGCCGTTCCTCCTTTCGGACCCAATATATCAAATAATGCCGGAAAGAACTAACATGCAAAGAAGTCATCTGTTATGTAAATTCTGTCAAGCATATCGGCAACCGTGGGTTTCAAAGGAGCCGAAGTTCTCACGTTCGTCCAATAAACAGCTCTGTTTTTTATCAAAAATCCCTCATTTCATCCAATAAAAAGTATGTCGGAGAGAGTCGGAGTAATACCTGAAAGAGTCGCAAATAAAAACAGGACCCGTTGCAATCACTTGCTTCGAGCCCTGAAACCCTTGAAATAAAAGAGGAGCAGCGTTTAGACACACTGCCCCTGGGTTTGGTGGAGGTGAGGAGAATCGAACTCCTGTCCGAAAGCACTTCCGCACATCTTTCTCCGAGTGCAGCTTCTGATTTAGAGCTTCGCATCGGGAAGCGCCCAAAAGCAGGCTATTCCGTCAACTATCCTTTTAGTTCCGTCATGCTTAAAGGAGTAGGCATAACGTTTTCCTGCATGAATGACGCCCGGATCTCAGCCTGCAGGTGAACTGAGGCGGACGAGCCGCATAATTAAGCAGCTAATGCAAAGTTTTCTTTGTCTTTTATTTTTAAGGTGTCACTTTTTACGTTGTGCAACGCAACGACTCGCTTAACGTGGTTCTATACCCCCGTCGAAACCAGTACACCCCCAGATTTAAGTGTACTAATATTCTAATGCTTTTCTCAAAAAAAGCAACAGTGATTTTTTGTAAAATTATCTGTTTTTCATGAGCTGCTGCATCTTTCTGTCAGCATCCTTCTTGGCAATATCATCTCTCTTGTCGTAGTTTTTCTTGCCCTTAGCTACCGCCAGTTCAAGTTTAGCCAGACCCTTTTCGTTAAGATACACGCTCAGCGGCACTAAAGTCAGCCCATCTTGAGTTGTATACCCTAAGAGCTTTCTTATCTCTCTCTTATGTAACAGCAGCTTCCTCGGACGCTTAGAGTCTACATTGAAACGGTTGCCCTGTTCATACGGAGCGATATGCATATTAAACACTATCACCTCTCCGTTTACCACTTTAGCGTAGCTGTCCTTGAGATTGATCTTCCCCTGTCTTGCGGACTTTATCTCTGTACCGGTCAGAGCTATTCCGCATTCATACTTTTCTTCTATGAAATAATCATGTCTTGCCTTTTTATTCTGACTCAGAACTTTACCCATAATATCTCCCTTTTCACTTATCCTTCCGACTTATATCAAGTAACTCTTCCTATTTTATTCAGCGGGAACAGTCTGAATTTTACGGTTCCTATTATATCCTCATAATCGATAGTCCCCAGATCCTTGTTTCTGCTGTCCAGGCTGTGAGCTCTGTTGTCCCCCATTACGAAAACACTGTTTTCTCCCACGGTGAACTTTTCCACATTTCCGGGTGTCGTCTCTTCTTTTATATACTCTTCTTTCAAAGGCACGCCGTTTCTATATACGGTGCCCTCTTTGATCTCAATAGTATCTCCCGGCAGTCCCACCACTCTTTTCAGCAGTTTACTGTGTCCTTCTTTAGAAACCACCTTACTGTTGAAAACCACCAGATCTCCAAACTTAGGCGGCGTTCCAAGCAAAGACTCGCTTCCAACGATCAAATAATCGTTTTCTTCAAGAGTAGGTTCCATGGATTGACCCTTCACAAGAGTCGGCCTTACAAAGGTAGTTATAGCCAGCGCCACCGCCAGTGAAACAGAGAACACTTTTACCAGCTCTCTCTTCTCTTTTCTAAGTCTTTTAACAGCATTACTGCCATCATTCCTAGCCATGTTCCACCTTCCTTTTGCACTTTTTATCAGTATAATCCTCCGATACTGTCAAATGGGAACAGTCTAAACACTACCTTGCCCATGATAGTGTCTTCATTGACAAATCCAACATCTGAGTTTCTGCTGTCGGTACTGTTAGGTCTGTTGTCTCCCATTACGAAAACACTGTCCTCAGGAACTTCCACCGGAAGCACGTCTCCCGGAGTATAACCTCCGTTTATATACGGTTCTTCCAGCTGCACTCCGTCAACATATACTTCTCCGTCCGTGATCTGTATAGTCTGTCCCTCTGTTGCTATAACACGCTTTATAAGATACTTGTTGCTGCCGTCATCCATTTCAAGATCACTTTCAAAGACTATGATATCTCCATTGTCCGGGCCTCCTCCAAGTTTGTACGCCAGTTTGTAAACTATGAGATAGTCGTTAGGCTCCACTGTTGGAAGCATGGACTGTTGCTGAACCAAAGTAGGTCTTATTATCTGCAGTATCAAAAGCGCCACCACTATAGGTATGATTATTGTTTTAGCCCATTCTTTTAAGGTGCTTTTTTTATCTTTCTTTTTGTTATCATTCTCTGCTTCTTTTCTTTCTATTCTACCCATTTTTTTAATCTCCAAACATACCTGTTTTTATCTTCTGAAGATCCGGAGCCAAAGGCGCCACAAATTCTTTGCCGTTTAAATACTCAAACATTTCCGGGCAATTATCAAAGCTTAATTTATACGCATGCAGAAACTGTGTTGTAAGTCCGTATTTTTGTTTGGCATAAGCGTTTCCTGCAGGATTCCCGTATTTTATATCCCCTATAATATACAACCTCTGAGATGCCAGATGAGCTCTGATCTGATGAGTCCTTCCTGTTACCAGCTGAGCCTCTACCAGTGTAAATCCGTTTTTAACAGCCAGTGGTCTGATGATAGTTTCCATGACCTTAGTGTCCGCTTCACCTTCCTCGGAAAGACTTATCATATTGCTTTCTTCGTCTTTTCTCATTGAGCTTTTCAGTCTTTTGCTCTCGTTCAGGACACCTTTTGCAATAGCAATGTAGTACTTGCCAATGCTTTCCTTATCTTTGATCATTTTATTCAGACACTGAAGAGCAAGATTATTCTTCCCGAAAATCACCAGCCCCGAAGTGTTTCTGTCAAGTCTGTTTACGGGAGCCGGGATAAATGTGTTCACTCTGGAGAACTTATAGTCTCCTTTTTCCACAAGATACCCTACCACTTGATTTACAAGAGTGTTCTTCTTTTCGGTTTTGTCCCCATGAGTCAGCAGGCCTTTCGGTTTATTTACTAAAAGGATATTCTCATCTTCATAAACCACAGTAAACTGTTTTTTAGCCTTAGACATGGGATTTTTCTTAGGCTCACTGTATTGAGCAACCAGTTCTTCCGTAAGATAAAGATTCAGTTTATCTCCATATTCCAGCATATGCTCAGGTTTTACTCTCTTACCGTTTACCTTGACATCTGTTCTTATTATCTTGTATATGTGACTCAAAGGAGCTTTCGGCAGGTATTTCTTTAAAAACCTGTCCAGTCTTTGTTTCTCCTGTTCCGAACCAATGTTAATTTCTATCATCCTGTTTTCTCCTATCATATTATAATACTATAATATGTCGAAATCCCAAACTTATTTGACAATAATGTAACAAAAATTTAATTAATTCGCCTTTCTTTCCCCTTGTGAATATTTTCTATTTATATTATTATATTTACATTACAAACAAAAAGGAGAAGAAATATGCGCTCATTTAGAAATTTTATGTATAATTACAGCGATATTTTCGTAGCGCTGGTAATTATTGCTTTAGCTGCTTTTCTGATCTGGACAAGAGTAGACGTTATAATGGACTATCCAAATACAATTGCCGCTGAGAAATCGACCCAGACTTCTGCAGATGTTGATCCTCAGTATATGACAACAGATGACGAAACAAATGAACTCGACCCTAATTTAGAATACAGAGAGATCACTATCCCTGAAGGATCCTCCATCGACGTAGTGGCAGGCATCCTGAAGCAGGGAGGTCTGGTAGTAAATGTAGACGATTTTACATATCAGGTTCAGAATATGGGTCTTGACGAAAAAGTGCTCCCGGGAGTCTACAACATTCCGCTTGGCATCTCCATGGAAGAAATGGTAAACATTTTATGCGGTATATCCAGTACCCCAACAGCAGACAGCGAAACATCAGGTAATGAAGCATCAAGCAGCACTGAAGCTTCTGCCGGAGCCGAAGACTCCACAGAACAAACTCAATAAACAAAGCATCCCGCTTTTACAGCGGGATTTCTTTTGCAAAAATTAAGGCGGAGATCTCTCCGCCTGTAATTTCACTCATTTTTTTATTCATTAAGATATGTCAGATCTCTAAAAACTTCTCCGGCGATCATTATTCCTGCTGCAGCCGGCACGAATATCGCACTTGCAGGAGATACTTTTCCGTTTTCATCTTCTGTCCCTGATACCAAAGGTTCTTCAGTTGAATAAACCACTTTTACCCCTTCAGTTATACCTTCAACTCTGAGAGCTTTTCTTACAGCTTTAGCCAACGGACAGGTAGTTGTCTTTTTGATATCTGCGATCTTCAGTTTTTCAGGTCTGATCTTGTTTCCTGTTCCCATACAACTGATAACAGGAATCTTCTTTTCCTTTGCCATCTTGATGATAGCGACCTTAGCTTTAACGTCATCCACAGCGTCGATGATGTAGTCATATTTTTCTATCATCATATATCTGATATTTGTTTCATCGATCTTTTCAGGAAAATACTTAGCTACGATCTTATCATTTATCTGTCTCATCCTTGCAGCCATGAGTTCAGCTTTGTTTTGACCCACAGTAGATTTGAGCGCAATTATCTGTCTGTTCAGATTTGTTTCTTCAACAGTGTCAAAATCAGCAACAGCTACAGTACCAACTCCGCTTCTGGCAAGGGCTTCAGCAACATATCCGCCGACACCGCCGACACCAAATACAAAGACCTTTCTTTCTTTAAGAAGATCCATAGCAAATTTTCCAATAAGTGCTTCTGTTCTTGTGTTCATATCCTACTTCCTCTTTGTTTTTATGTTATAACAGATGTATATTATTTTTTTCACATTCTTCTATCATACTTTCAGGCCATACTGCCGCCTGCACCTCACCGATATGAGCTTTATGAAGGAAGAACATACATAATCTTGACTGTCCAATACCTCCGCCGATGGTGTACGGAAGTTCTTTATTCAGTATAGCTTTATGGAATGACATTTCTGCTCTGTCCATGTCCCCTGCTATTTCAAGCTGCTTTAAAAGCACATCTTCGTCAACTCTTATTCCCATTGATGAGATCTCAAAAGCCCTTTCAAGTACAGGATTCCATAAAAGAATGTCTCCGTTGAGTTCCCAGTCATCATAGTCAGGAGCTCTTCCGTCGTGTTTCTTTCCGGACTTCAGCACTCCTCCGATCTTCATAAGGAATACCGCCTGTTTTTCTTTACAGATAGCATCTTCTCTTCCCTTGCCGTCCAGTTCCGGATACATATCTTCCAATTCCTGTGAAGTTATGAAAAAGATCTCTTCCGGAAGCTCCGTTGCAATTTGAGGATATTTTTCATTTATGAAAGCAGCCAGTTCTTTTAATGATTTATATATAGTTCTGACGGTTTCTTTAAGGAACTCTTCATTTCGGTCTGATTTTTCTATAACCTTTTCCCAGTCCCACTGGTCTACATATACTGAATGAAGGTTGTCCAGATCTTCATCTCTTCTTATAGCGTTCATGTCTGTATAAAGACCGCTTCCGGATTTAAATCCGTATTTTCCAAGAGCCATTCTCTTCCACTTAGCAAGAGACTGTACGATCTCAACTGTCATTTCATTTATTCCTTTAAGTGTGAAGCTGACTGTTCTTTCCACACCGCTTAAGTTGTCATTAAGTCCGGTATTAGGATCAACAAACAAAGGCGCTGATATTCTTGTAAGATTCATATTATTCTCAAACGCATTCATAAAGAAATCTTTCATATCTTTTATAGCTATCTGAGTTTCCATCAAGTCTATCTTAGGGTCGTATCCTACAGGGATCATCAATCCGTCTTTCATTTTAATCATTGTCATTTCTCCTTATTCCATACTTATTTAATTAAAACTCGATTTTAATGCAATGTCAACTATTTAATCTTAAAGAAGTGTTATTATTCCAATATTTACGACATATCAGGCACGTTAAAAAAATAATAAAAAAATTTGTCGCCCGGTCAAAACAGTTTAAAAAAATCCCATATGTGCTAAAATAATATCATAAAATAAAAGGAGGCAGTTATGGCAGAAATAAAAAAACTCACTGTAAATTCTTCCGCTGACGGTCTTCCTCTCAGCGTGATCTATGCGGAAGCTGATCATCCAAAAGGAATACTCCAATGCTGTCACGGCATGACTGAATACAAAGACAGATACATCCCATTTTTAAAATTTATGGCTGACAACGGATATCATTGCTATATGCAAGACAAAAGAGGCCACGGAGAGAGTCTTCTCCGACCGGAAGATCTGGGATACTTCTATAAAGATGGAAATAACTCCTGTATAAAAGATATTCATACCGTAAACACATATCTCCACGATAAATATCCCGATCTGCCCCTGTTCCTGTTTGGTCACAGCATGGGTTCCCTTGAAGTCAGATGTTACTGCAAAGAATACGGCAGCACCATCTCCGGACTTATAGTTTGCGGAAGTCCTTCCCCTGTCAGCGTTGTGCCTCTTGGGAAGCTTCTGATAAAAGCTATGACCGCTTTTAAAGGCGAACGCTACAGAAGTGCTTTAGTAAACAGTATGGCCCTTGGCGCATACAACAAACCGTTTGTAGAAGAAAGCGATTCCAAACATAACTGGATATCTAAGAATAGAGATAACGTAGAGGCTTATGATAAAAATCCTCTGTGCGGGTTTACATTTACACTTAACGGATTCGGCGTCCTTATGAATTTTATGTCGGATACCTACGATGCTTCGGGATGGAAGGTTTCCGACCCTGATATGCCTATCCACTTTATCTCCGGGGAAAACGACCCTTGCCGCGGAAGTGAAAAAAGCTTCGCCAAGGCTCTGGATCTGCCAAAGAAAGTCGGATACAAAAATGTCAGCTGCAAGCTGTATCCCGGCCTCAGACATGAACTTTTAAACGAAAAAAACTCCGCAGAAGTTATGAGTGATATACTTTCGCTTCTTAACGGCTGGCTTGATTAATAAACTTATCAAAAAATCCCGAGAAAGACATCCTTTCCCGGGATTTTTATTTTCAGAATATTCTATCCGTACAGTACTAATATCCCATCAGTTCATCCATATAATCGCCTAAAGCATCCTGGAATTCCTGATCGTTTATCTTGCCGTCGTTGTTATAGTCATGTTCTCTGTAAAGATCGTCGTTTGGATCGTACTTAACTCCGCCGTCATCGCTGCTGCCGCCGTAATTATACTTATATGACCCGCCGCTGCTGGAGGACTTCTTCACAGGTCTTTTAAGGTTTTCATTCTGATAATCTGCATATTCAGGATGGATATAACCCCATTCGCCTTTAGCTGCATCGTATTCCGATACTTTGGAATCCTCCTTTGTTGAGAGATAGTCTATAAGTCCCTGTATCTCTATTTCAGCTGCGGCATCGTTTATCAGCAGCTTTTCTTCATCTTCGAAGGCTTTTACTTCTTCATCTTTTTCTGTTTTAGATTCATCAACAAGAGTTTTGTGTTCCTGTAACAGGAGTTCATGAGCTTTTTGATCATTCAAGAGATCTTCATACTTGATCTGAACCTTTATATAATCAACATCTTTTTCGTAATTGCTTCCTGCCGCTTTCTTAGCCGCCGCTGATTCGTCTTCGTATGCTTTAAGAGCTGCAGCATTTGTATTATTGAAATCATTTAAAGCTTTTTCCTGCTTAGCATATCCTCTCAGCTTCTGAGCGTATTCAAGCTTAGCATCCTTTACATCATCGCAATCCTGATAAAGCTCTTTCAGTTCCACCAGGGATGTTTCCAAACCCTTGTCTATGTATGCAAGCTGTTCTTCATATAATTCCTTGTGCAGAAGATCATCATCATATTCTTCAAGAACTGCAGATCCTACTGCTGCACTGATATAGTCCGGGTTATATAAATAATCCGGATCATTTTTCTTCACTTCTTCTGCTTTTGCAATAAGTCCGCTCAGTTCTGCGCCGTGCTGGCTTTCAGCCTCAGCCATTTCTCTCTGAACTCTGTAATAATTCTTGCAAATTTCAGTTTTCATTTCAGCAAGAGCTTCATCTTCATCAAGAATGTCCTTCGCGTTCGCTGCTCCGCTGTTGAGCACATCTACTCTGTGCTGATACTTAACAACTTCTCTTAATTTATCATCATAAATAAGCTTTTTGCCGTCCACTCCCATACCGTTGATATATTCTTCAGAATATATATAGTTAGGATCTGCTGCTAATTTTTTCTGAACATCTGTATCATAAGCTGAAAGCGCTTCTGCATTCTGTGCCACATAATCTTCCAGTTCAAGTTCTTTTTCAGCAAGAGTTCTTAAATCGGTATCATCTGCCGCAAAATCCTCAGGAACGCCTTCCGCTTCTGTTGCCGCATCTGCTTCCGGAGATACGTCCTCCCCTTTATTATCATCACTTCTGCCTTCCCTCTCAACAACGACTTTGTTAAGGATATTTTTTTCGCTGTCCATAAGGAAAAGTATACTGTCTGACAAAACTTCACCGCTGCTGTATCTATAATCCACAAGTACCGCCGCAGATATATCTGAAGTGTCCCATTCGTTGATTTCAATTATACCTTCCATATCCGCTTTGAAATCATCTGTAAGCATTACTTCTGCCGTTTTAAAATAACGGTAATCAGCTACGGTCTCTTCCTCAAAAATAGCATAGGTATATGCCTGCGCTTCGGTCAAATTGCTGCTGTCAAATTCCGGCATCCCGCAAGCCGAAAGGGAAAACGCGGTCACTCCCGCCAATAGTAAACAAAGAGCTTTTTTCATTTCATCCTCCAAAAAAATATGTTATTTAATTTTATCATTCCAAGAGCTCCTTTTCAACAGAAAACCTTTTCATAAACAGCAAAACAGACGGTTTCCCGTCTGTTTCGTCAAATATTCAGTTGATTATAACACCTCTGTAATTGCGGATGAAATATCCACTACCTGTGCTCCCGCAGGAACTTTTTCTACAGCTTTGTCTGTCTTGTCGTAAGAAGCATCTATGCTCATGCTAATTTCTCCCAAGCCTTCAATGTCCATAACGATTTCCATAACACAGTCATAGTTTCCGTTCTGTCTGTCTGTCATTACAAGCTTGCCCTTTATTCCGTCATATCCGATGTAATCACCAATTCCGGAAAGATCAGCTGTGTATGTTGTTGCAGCACCTGATTTGCTTACTTTCAGAACATCATCTCCGATCATAGCTTTGAGCAGGTCATATACTGTCACCATCTCATCATATGTATAAATGGTCATAGTTTCTTCAGACATTTCAGCAATAAAGTCAAGAGTGTCTTCCATTGAAGTTATTTCTGCAGTCAAAGCAGAATCCATCATTGCTCCAAGGTCTAAGCCGATACTTTCATAAATATCATATAAGTTCATCTTAAACCATACGTCATCTCCTAAAGAAGGATCGATCATAGAGTTCATATTCGTTGTAAAGCACATTTCTCCGCTTTCCATTTCAGCATATGCAGAGATTTCCATATCGGAAAGAGTGTCTAATATCGCCTTATCCTCAGCGGTCAATTCTCCTACTGCATCTGCAGGAAGAGCTGACAGCAATTCGTCAAGATTCATGCTCATGCCCATATCCAGGCTGACTTCATCGCCTTTTGTGATAGCCTCTCCATCCACAGCGATCTCGAGGGAAAGGTCTTTATTAAACAGAGTTTCTCCTACAAGAGAATTTATCATTTCTTTATAAATACTTATTTCCACAACAGCTGAAATAAGACTTTCATATGTCGCATTCATATCCACTTTTGTGCTCTGCATAAATGCATCCATCTCTGTGAAATCTTCTGCCGCTGAACCGAAGATAGTATCATAATCGATTATGATAGCAGTAGCCATTTCTGAATCCCAGCCCACATTGAATCCGAAGCTTTCTGCAACGAATCTTGTGCTTACATATGTTCTGTTGTTTGCAGGGTTGATATATGGAACAACGTCCATCTTCTTAACTGATTTTTCTCCCGCTTTATCAATGTTGATATTCGGCTGACCTACAACAAAGGTTATAGTTGTGTCATCCAGCACAGCTGTTACTGTTCTTGTAGGATCATCCCAGCTTACAGTTGCTCCCAGTGTTTCAAGGATCACTCTGAATGGAACCATTATACGGCCTTCCACATTAACAGGAGCCGCGTCGGAAAATTCTACATAATCCCCATTGAGCATAACATTGTAGTCATATAAAGCCGGATCGAAGTCTTCTTCAGCCAATACGCAGAAGCTTGAGCTTGCGATAAGAGCAACGGACATAACTACAGCAAGTAATACTTTTAATCTTTTAACCATTGTTTTTACCTCCTTTTTTATAGTATATATTATATACTTTTTTACGATACCTCACAATACAATAGGCATTTTTTTCAAAAACAAAAACGGACCGCCTTAAGGCAGTCCGCATATCCAAATACCACAATATATTTTCTTGATTATGGGCGAAGTCCTAATCCTCCTTCTAATGTAAGAGTTTCACCTGTCATGAATTTGAAATCAGGATGTCCCAGCTGTACGCATACTCTTCCGATTTCTGTTTCAACATTTCCATAATGTCCCATAGGAGGCATTTTTACGTTTGCTTCAAATGCTTCCGGATAAGCTTTCTGGAAGTTTTCAAGCTGTGCAGTCCATGCGAGAGGGCAAACTACGTTTACGTTGATGCCGTCTTTACCCCATTCTGTAGCAGCAACACGAGTTAATCCTCTGATGCCTTCTTTTGCAGCTGCATAAGAACACTGTCCGTAGTTTCCGAACAGTCCTGCTCCTGATGCAAAGTTTACAACTGAGCCTTTGCTTTCAGCAAGATATGGATAGCAAGCCTGCATATAATAGAATGTAGCATATAATCCTGAATAAACAGCTAAATCAAACTGTTCTGTTGTATGTTCGGCAATAGGTACTCCTGAAGCAGAAGCCTGAGCACAGTTAATGAGAACCTGGATACCGCCAAAAGCTTCAACAGCTTTTTCTGCAACCATCTTTGCTATTGCAGCATTATCCTGACCTGCTGCTATATCAGCCTGAACAGCCAGCACCTTAACTCCGTAAAGACGTTCCAGCTCCTCTTTAGCATCTTCCAGTTTCTTTAAATTACGACCTGTGATAACTATGTTTGCACCTTCCTTAGCGTACGCCGTTGCGATGCCGTATCCAATAGACCCGCAGCTTCCGTCAGAGAGAACAGCTCTTCCGCCTCCGGTGATTATAACAGTTTTTCCTTCAAAATAACCCATTACGGTCCTCCTTAAATTAAATGATGATCATTGCCGGCTGCCGGATCCTTTCCACCAAAAGTTCCCCAACTTTCCCGATCCAACACACCGTTATATAAAGTTATATACCGACATATGCCGATTTGTCAATATGAAAAACTTAAATTCTGCAAATAATCAGGTGTTTTTTAGGGTTTTACGAGTATATTTTCCGTATTATTATTGAAATATCAATGTTTATTTCAATATCTTGTTTATTTTTTAATATGTTCGTTTTGCAGATAAACTAAAATCAACATAAGATCTTTCTTCTGTTGTTTTTGATGTTATTATATTTGTCGTGCTTTTCGATCTACTTAGGCATTATACGTGCATCAGGATTTACCAGTCTGTATGCTACCATAGCCGCTTCTTCTCTTGAAAGATTCCATTCAGAATGGAATGTGCCTTTATCATCATATCCTGTGAGGATACCTTTAGCGAAGGCAGTTTTTGCAAAACCTTTATAGTATGCGCCTACGTTTGCGATGTCAGCGATCTGGCTATCATCTACTTCAACGTATATGTCTTCACCTTTTTTCTGCATTACTCTTACTGCGATCATAGCCATTTTCTCTCTGCTTAAAGGCTTATTGAGTTCATCTTCCCAAATTTCAGAAGACTTTACTACACCTTCCATAGTAGCTAAATCATAATATTTGTCATACCAGTTATCACCTTCAGGCATAGCTTCAACTTTTTCCGGGTAAAGATATCTTGTTACAACAGCTAAGAACTGCGCAGTTGTCATTGGCTCTGAAGGGGTGAATAATGCCATTCCATTTACATCAGGTTTTGTTGTTCCTTCAAACATTCCCATTTCTACCATTTCCATGATAGCTTTGTGAGACCACTTTGAAGAAGGTACATCCGAAAAAGCTTTAAGTTCATATTCAGGTTCAAAATCTTTTACCACTACTACTATGTTTGTCTTAGCAGGATAAGCGCCTACATATCCGCTGAAGAAGTATACTCCAGGTCTTTCTAAGTAAAAATCTATTCCGATACCGTCTTTCGCAGTTTCATATCTTGGGAAGTAGTCTGAAAACTGATAGCTGTTTAACGCCTGAACGCTGTCTGTGTGGATCAATGTCATTCCCATCCCCGCGTTAATAATCTCTTGATTAGCTCTCACTACTGCAGGGCCTGAAACTTCATATGTATCGGTGTACCAATAGCTCTGAAATTCAACTAAAGTATCCTCTACTTTCTGGACTTCATCAGCTTCTATCTGATAAAAATATTTCATTGGCTTTGCTTGATAGAAATCAGAAATGGTGTCTTCAACAGTCAAAGTTTTAGCTGAAACCGGAACTGCCATTGTGAGTACCAGAGTCAGAACTAAAATAAATGATAAAAATTTCTTCATCGTCATTCTCCTTAATATCTAGTTGGTTTATAACATTACCATAATCCTAAACATGAGAGCGTAAAAAGTCAACTGGATTCTGCCATAGTTTTCGAGTAAAATATAAATATGATCTACACAAGGAGGTATAACATGATAGACACAGAAAGTCTCAGAAAAGATCTTATAAATTATTTCGGAACAGCTGTTTTCAGCGGTATGCCTATGGCTGTCATAGACCTGTCAAAAGCAGAGCGTGCCTCCGAAGATGAACTTATACAGCTGGCTTATAAAAACGGATTTGATCCCGAAGATTATACTTATTGACCGTCGACCCAAATAAAACGAAAACAGCCCCTTGACATCAAGGGGCCTAATTTATTTTACATATTCTGTTTTGATTAAAGTACAAGGCTTGGTGCTGTGTAAACTCTTGCAGCATATTCCTGATCGAGAAGGTATAATCCTCTTGGATCCTGACCAAAGAGTTTGTAACGGTTCACCATTGAATCTGCATTATCTTCTTCTTCCATCTGTTCGTCAACGAACCAGTCAAGGAACTTCATTGTACGATAGTCTTTTGCTTCATGCGCTTCATGGTAGATAGCATTGATGAGAGCTGTTACGTATCTTTCGTGTTCAGCAGCCACTTCCAGCGGAGCAAGAACTGAATCAAATACTTTATCAGGTTTTGCTATAGCTTCAAGAGTAACTTTGAGGCCGTTGCTCTGCATATATTTCATGAAGAGGAGTGCGTGGTCACGTTCTTCCTGTGCCTGGATCATATAATAGTTTGAGTATCCGTCCAGGTCCATTTCGTCATAATAGTTTGCAATATCAAGATAAAGATATGCGCTGTATAACTCTTTGTTGATCTGGTCATTAAGTAATTCAACTACTTTTGGGTTCATTTTATTTCCTCCTTATTCTTAAGTTTTTATTTATATCATATAAGGAGCGGCAG
>JAFQKJ010000119.1 GCA_017397005.1 Bacillota bacterium | reverse complement strand
CCTTGCTTCATCCACTCTGCTTTCAAGGCTCTGTTCTTCCATCTCAGACTTATACATAGAATAACCGTCAAAGCAGACCATGCCCACTTTGACGGATAAAATAATAACCAATATTAAGACCAGTAATTTTATAAAAAACCTTATTATTCTCACTTTTATTATTTATGAACCTTAAGTCTTGGAGTTTTACCAATAGCTTTTCTTCTGTCTTTAACTTCAATATTACAGTCGTCTCTGAGATCTTTAACGAACTTCTGACGTTCTTCTTTGCTTTCAAAGATCTGATCATTAGGAATGATATAAGGTGTCGGGTTTACATCATCGTAAATAAGTACATATTTGCCTGCATCTTCTACCCATAATACACGTTTATATGTTGTCCTTCTTACTGCATTTCCCGGAGATCTTTGTTCTATAACATTTTCACCGAATGTGAGCAGAACTTCGCCTTCACGAACTCTTTCTCCCGACTCTTCTATTTCCTTTCGTGCGTGTCGCTGGAAACGAAGACCCATTACATAAGGGAAACCTACTACCCAAAGGATACACACTGCAAGGAATCCAACCAATAGAAGCGCACTGTTTACGTAATCCTTTAATACATATGCGGAAACAGCTACAACCAGGATACCTGCTATCCTTTCAACCAGAACCAGTGTTCTAAAGCTCTTTGTACATGAAAACTCATATGCTCTAACCTTATAAAAATCTTTTTTTGCGATATTAAATTTAAATGTCATCCTGTCACCTCATATATAAATTGCGATCAATGTATTTAAAGCTATAGATGCTAAGCATGGCCCGGATACAAGCCAGAATCTGCCGGTAGGCATAACTCCTGTTTGATATATGTCCGGAAAAAGCTCTACAAAATTTCTTTTTATCCAGTCATTGATCGGAACAAAAAGATTTCCTTTGTCCGATATTTTGAGCAGCAGCGCTCCTATGACTATCAAAACCAAAACGACAGTGGTATTTACCCATGCCACATTTATCATTATATTAATGCAAAATATGAAAGGCATTATACCAAGATACATTACTTTACGTCTCCAAATACTCATATATGTCTTCCTTTCTGTCCGTTTCCATTAATTATACACCATATCAACATTATGTCAAAGTGAAATATTCGTGAACAATACAGCTTTAAATAGAAGCTATCAGCAGTTCCAAAGCCATACGGCTTTCCATTTCACCGGTTTTAATAAGTTTGTCCGAGTTATAAATATGTTTCAGTATATTTTTGAGTTCTTCTTCCTCGTATTTCTTCCCCAAAGCCATCCACTTGTTTATAATAAAATCTTTTGTGTTTAGCATGGAAGCGATCTCTCCTTTGCTTTTCCCATCTCTGAGCAGCTGTTTTACATTCAGCACATTTTCATACTGACGATGCAGGAGAGCCAGCACTCCGTACTCACTTTCCCCATACAGAAACATGTCGCTCAGCATATTAAAAGCACTCTTTTTATCTCCCGCTCCTATATGATCTATAAGAGTAAATATATTAGTATTTATATTTCCGGATACAGTGTTCTCAATATCTTCGGAAGTGATCACATCTTCATTTGAATGAAGGATAACTTTGCTTATATCATTTTCAAAATGATACAGTGTGTAGTTTGACTCTTTGTCATAATAACCCGAAAGATCTATCAGAAGTTTCAGTTCTTTATCCAGAACATTTTTTTTATGAGTTTTAAATCGTTTTTTTATCCAGGCTCCCAGTTCGCTTGGCGCAAGCTTGTCAAACTCATATACCGCGCCGCCCTTCGCTATAGCCTTATATACAGCCTTTCTTTTATCTACTTTTTCGCCGGATACAAATACAAGTATAGTCGTGTCCGAGGGGTTTTTAAGATATGAAAGTATGACTTCTTCTCCGCCGGAGCCGGCTTTACTTTCGAGTAAAGGCAGCTTATCCACGATCACCAGCTTTTTTTCAGAAAACAAAGGCAATGTCTCGCACGCCTCTACTATTTTATAAGGATCAGCTTCTTCTCCGTCAAACTCAGCCACATCAAACTGTCTTGAGGTATCATTTGAATAAGCCCTTATGAGCTCTCTTTCTGCCCATTCAGACAAAAAAGACTCTCTCCCCCATAAAAGGCATACATTTTTTATATTCCCTTCTTTCAGATCTTTTCCGAATTCTTTAAAACTCATAACTTTTCCCGCCTTTAAAACCTGAAACCTTAAAGCCTCCAGGATCTATATCCACCAGAACTGCTCCGTCCTCATCGTTTCTAAAAACTATTATACCTTTTTTGCGGTATCTTTCAATTACACTTTCATCAGGATGACCGAAATTATTATTTCCCACCTGTATGACTGCCGCCGATGCTCCGGTGCCTGCCACAAATCCTTCTGAGCTTGAATACCTGCTCCCATGATGGGGCACTTTTACTATATCACATCTGCATCTGCTTTTTATACACTCTTCTTCATCCTCCCATATCTCCCCTGTCAAAAGTATCCTTGTTCCTTTATAGTTGAGCATCAGTACAGCTGACAGCTCATTAAGATCTGTTTCTTCCATAAGATTTACCGGTACTGACCTGTCCGGGAAGACCATTTCTATACTTACTCCTTCGTCCAAATGTATAATGCTTCCTTTTCTGATATAGTATATATCTTTCTTTTCTGCATTTAATCTTGCAGCCGCTTCATCCTCGCTTTTTTTATAACCTTCATATAAATATATCTTTCCTGTATCCATGACTCCGTTCAGAAATGAAGCTCCTTTATAATGATCTGCATCCAAATGTGAGATAAATATCCCATCAAGCTTTCCCGCGCCGTTTTTAAGCAGATACGGAAGAAGCACCTTATCTCCTACATCATAGTCGGAATAAAGGCTCCCTCCTCCATCCACCAGATAGTTTTTCCCGGAAGGTGTCCTTATGTGTATACAGTCTCCCTGTCCCACATCAACAAACACCACTTCCGGCTCGTAATGCTCTTTTACACTACTGCAGGCGCAAATAAAAAGCACTGCAGCCACAAGCATGCATATACTCCTTCTGTTCAAGGGATGCAAAACCGAATATTCTGAAAACAGCATGAAAAGTAAAATATAATAAATAATGATAAGGCTTTCCGGAGGACAAGGCATATGAAATCCCATCCTTCCCTGAGCTCCCGTGACATCGTTAAAGAAAACCATCATTTCTCCAAGGAAGGCGCATATCACAGCGATGCCCTCAAATAAAACATCGAAGGTTTCTCCTAACAAGGAAATCAAAAATCCTGCCAGACCAAGAGGTATCATAACAGAGGATAAAAAAATCACAGGTATGTTGGATATAAAAGCTGCAAAGGAAAAATAATTGAATAAATAGATATTTACAGGAAGCATCCCTGCCTGGATCGATATGATAGGGATCATTATCCTTATAAAAGTATTCTTTCTCTTTATTATCCTGTTCAGACCGCCTCCCGCCACAGCCAAAGATATAACAGCGGAGAAGGACAGGATGAATCCTGAATTAAACAGCATATACGGGTTAAATATCATAAATATCACCGCAGTGATACAGGCTGCAGAAATAAGGTCATATCTTCTGTGAGTCCTTTCAGCCAGCATATGAAAAGCTATCATCGTCACAGCTCTCATAACAGATATGGAAAATGATGCAAGCAGGGCGCAGGCTGCCAGCATTGCTGCCGAAATGCAGACTGCGGCAAGGCTCTTCCTTCGTTTCCCCATAATCCCATTCGCCGCTCCATATATTATCCCTACATGAAGTCCGGAAACGCTCAGTATATGAGCCGTGCCGTTTTCCCGGAAGCTGTCGTAGATCTCTTCCGACATTCTTGAACTGTCCCCAAAAAGCATCCCAGAAAACAGCCCTGCAGAACCTTCCCTAACTTCATCCATCCTTCTGCAGAAATCGCTTTTAAAAATCGAGACTCGATTTATCAATACTCCTTTTAACGGATCAGGATCCATACCGATAACAGAAATATTTTCGAAGCTGCATTCTCCTGTAAGATATATCCCCTCCGTTCTCAGGTACTGTCTGTAATCGAACATTCCGGGATTATCAGAAGTATCCGGGAGCTTCAGTTCTCCATTTACTTCGGCCCGTTTTCCCGGGAGCTCATATATGTTTATTTCGGATTTGCCAAAAACGTTATACAATATCTCCCCCTTTTCATCACTGTCCAGCAGTATACGAAAATGTTCCTCTGAAACATATTCCACTTCTGCTATCCTGCCCTCAGTCTGCACCTGCCCTAAAGCTTCCATCCTTACTGCAGCTTCTGATTTTTTGCCGTCAAACTCGATCTCCATCATTTCTGCCAAACCGATAAAAACCACCAGTATCACAGCCATCCATACAGATATCCTTCTCAATATCCCATCTCCCCAAAAAACACTAAAAGCAGAAGGCTTTCTGTTAACCTTCTGCTTTGAATACTGTTACAAAATATCCTATTCCGGTACAGCTCTATGCGCAAGCCCAATAACAACTTCATTTAAATGAAGGAGTCCTGCACTCATAAAGATACATACGCTAAGGTGTTCACCTGCTCTGCATATACCTATTTTACCACCGCCGTTGAGCCCGTTTACCTTTGAAGAAATCTGCATTATAGCTTCTCTTGCAGCCCCTGCTATAGCCCCGTCATGAATATGGCTTTCCTGAGTAACATTGCATTTTCTTGATGCTATGATAGCTCTTTCTATAACGATATGGATAGTATCGTTGATATTTCCTCCTACATCTACTGCTGCTGCTTTCAAACCTTTTTCATTCATCCTTGAGATCAATGCCTCTTCCGCCTGACGGGAAGATGTAAGTGCCAGCTGAATAGCCGCTCTTGCCACATCTATACTGTCGTACATATTTCCTACCTCTCTTCATAATTCTTTTTACCTATGCATTTTACCTTACGAGCCTGCATAATGGTAATATATATCATATTATACTATACTTTTTAAAAAATCATAGCCAAAATAATTAATTGTGTTATAATCGTTTAAGGAAGTTACTGTTTCTTCCATATATAATAATGAATACAGCAATATAAGGGATAGAGGTGATAATTTTGTCTGACAAAAATTATGATGATTACAGAGCCTCAGCGGATACAAGAAAAGCATCCAGATCTGCTCGCCACGCAAAAGGAAGGACCACAACAGTGTCTGCCGACGATGTGAACAGCGTATCAGGTCCTTCCACCGCAAAACGTTCTCAATCACCAAAGAATAATAAAGGAAAGAAAAAGAAAGGGCCAAAACGTATACTCAAGTATATACTTTTAGGAATTTTGGGACTTTTCGTAGCAGGCGCAATTGCAGTGACCGTAATGGTCCTCTCAGTTGTTGCGGGAGCAGAGGATATAGATCCTAACAACATTTATTCCATACTCTCAGAGAATTCTGTAATGTATGATTGCAACGGAACAGCCATAGAAAACGTTATGGATTCCGAACTAAGGACCAATCTTGAATACAGCGAAATGCCAAAACAACTCATAGATGCTTTCGTTGCTATAGAAGATAAGACCTTCTGGGAGCACAACGGATTCAACTTTGTCAGGATCGCAGGCGCTATAGTTGAGGGCATCACCACAGGTGAAAGCATTTCCGGCACCAGCACCATCACTCAGCAGCTGGCAAGAAATGTATTCCTGCCTGACAGCAAGAGTGTCCGAAGCATGACCAGAAAGATCGAGGAAGCGTATTACACAGTTATCCTTGAAAGAAACCTTACAAAAGAACAGATCATCGAAGCTTACCTCAACACCATTTATCTTGGTTTTAATACCTACGGTGTGGAAGCGGCTTCACAGACATATTTCGGCAAAGGCGCAAGCCAGCTTAATCTGGCAGAATGCTCTGCACTGGCAACTATACCAAAGAACCCTACAAAGAATGCTCTTATTAAGAGATACTACACAGAAGAAGTAGATTCAGGCAACTCAAACATCATTGCTACTCAAGGCGAATACACACTTGTTTACAACGATGCATTCAAGCCAAGACAGGACTATGTTCTGAAATTCATGGTGGAACAAGGATATGCAACTCAGGAAGAAGCAGATGCAGCATACGCTTATAATATGATGGATTCTCTTAATCCACCACTGAACCTTACAAGTTCCACAACAGCTTCCAGCTACTTCACAGATTTTGCTAAAGATGAAACTGTAGAGATCCTTATGGATGAACTGGGTCTGACAGAAGCTGAAGCCGAAACAAAAATGTATACAGGCGGTCTTTCTATCTACACTTCAATGAACCCGACAGTTCAGAATGCTATAGAAACAGCATACAACGAAAGCAACAGATTCCCTGTAGCAACATCCTTCCGTAAAGATTCTGCCGGAAACGCTCTCAACTCAGACGGTTCCATCATGCTTTACAACTACAGCAATTTCTTTGACGGAAACGGAGATTTCGTACTCTATGCAGGACAGTACGGCTATGATGCATCAGGAAATCTTTATCTGTACAAAAACAACAGACTGAACTTCTACAACACAAAATCAAACGGTGAAGTTGTAGACATCACTATAAACTTCAAACCGATGTATATGTATAAGGATTCAAAGCTCCACATCACAAGCGGCGGAGTTATAAGCGTAGATCCTGCATACAAAACTTTTGATGCTGACAGAAACCTTGTGATCCAGAAAGAATTCCTCGACAGCAACCCAAATGTCTTTGTACCTTCAGGAGACACACTTGTAGTATCATCGGATTATTTTACAGTAAATAAAGAAGTAGTACAGCCGCAAAGTGCAATGGTCATCATGGATCAGTACACCGGTCAGATAGTGGGCATGGTTGGCGGCAGAAATATAGAAGGAAACAAACTTTACAACAGAGCCGAATCTCCTAGACAGCTGGGTTCCTCAATGAAACCTCTTGGTGTATATACTCCGGGTATCATCGAAGGTATGTACGGCGGCACCATCATTCCGGATACACCAAACTATGTAAACGGAAAACTCTGGCCTACAAACTCATATAACGGCTATAAGGGAGACGTTACACTCAGACAGGCGGTTCAGAGTTCCATAAACGTATGCGCAGTTCGTGTTATAAACTACCTCGGATATGACAAGAGCTTTGAACTTCTTGAAAAAATGGGTATAACAACTCTTACCGAAGACGATAAGAATCCTGCAGCATTAGGCCTCGGCGGCCTTACAAAAGGTGTTAAGCCTCTTGAAGCCTGCGGAGCATATGCAACTATAGCCAACGGCGGTGTTTACAACAAACCTACTTCTATCACAAAAATATTAGACAGAAGCGGAGGAGTTATATATGAATACACACCGGAGGGCACAGAGGTGTTTGATGATGGCTCAGCCTTCGTAATGACCGACATACTCAGAAGTGCTGTTTCAGGCGGTACAGGTTCCAGCGCAAGGATATACAGCAACAACAGCACCATCCCTGTTGCAGGAAAGACCGGTACCACAACAAACAACTACGATGCTTGGTTCTGCGGATTTACTCCATACTATACAGCAGTCGTATGGATCGGTAACGACTACAACATCAAGCTTTCAAACGGCAGCGGAGCGGCAGCTCGTCTGTGGAGCGCAGTTATGAAACAGGCTCATAACGGACTTTCTGCAAAATCATTTGAAGTGCCTGACAGCGTTACCAAAAAAGGCGGAGAATATGTAGTTAAAGGCAGAGAACTTATTTCCGGTTCACAGGGAGAATCTTTCGAACTCTGTGGTGAAACAGGACTCCTTGCATTACCGGGATGCCTCGAAAAGATGTCTGCAAGAGAATCCATCTTCGCACCTAAGCCTACAGGCACCTGCAATATCCACTCTGAAGAAGCAGGCTCCTGGATAGATACGGATGGAGACGGTGAACCTGATACTTATGTACCGGGACTTATAACCGATCCGGACGATCCAAATTACGATCCTGCAAAAGACCCAAACAATCCGCTGTATGATCCTACTTTAGATCCGAACGCTCCACCAACAGATCCAAACGTAGATCCTAACGATCCTAACGATCCTAACGATCCAAATACTCCGGTAACTCCTGAACCTCCGGTAGTGCCAAGCACCCCGCCGGCTACACCTCCTGAAGAAAACACTTCGGACATGTAACTGATTCAGGACAAGCTTTTACAAAGCGTACTTACAGAGATCACAATAAAATGTGATCTCTTTTTTTTTATCTTTTTCTTACGATTGATATTTCTGCCGGTGTAAAATATAATCATATTTGGAAATAATAAAATTTAAAATAAATAGGAGAAATACAATGGACGAAAGAGTAAAAAAGCTTTCAAAGCTTCTTGTTGAATATTCGACAAATATAAAACCCGGAGAAAAATGTCTTATAGATTATGAAGGAGAAGCCACAAAACCTCTCATCAGACAGCTCATCAAAGATGTTTATGCTGCAGGCGGGATCCCTTTTGTTACAAACAGAGACACTCAGATAAACAGAGAAATACTTTTAAACTGTACAGAAGAACAGCTTAAATTCATGTGTAACTGCCAGCTCATGCAAATGAAAGGAATGGATGCTTATATAGCGGTAAGAGGCAATGTCAATTCCTGTGAGCTTTCAGATGTCCCTTCGGATAAGCTGAATCTATACAACAGACTTTTAGATCCGGTACTGGAATACAGAGTCAATAAAACCAAATGGGTCATCTTGCGATACCCTAACCCTTCAATGGCACAGCTCGCAGGCACAAGTCAGGAGGCTTTCGAGGATTTCTATTTCGACGTATGCACCATGGATTATACCAAGATGGATAAGGCTATGGATAACCTTGTGGAACTTATGGAAAAAACCGATAAGGTTCATCTGGTGGGTCCGGGAACTGACCTTACTTTCAGCATAAAAGGAATTCCTGCAATAAAGTGTTCAGGAAGAATGAATATACCTGACGGAGAAATTTTTACGGCACCGGTAAAAGATTCAGTAAATGGCATCATTTCATATAACACACCTTCAGAAGAACAAGGCTTTACCTATGAAAATATCGTATTTGAAATAAAAGACGGTAAAATAATAAAAGCTACCGCAAACAGCAACGAAAGGATAAACGCTCTTCTTGACACAGACGAAGGTGCACGTTATTTCGGAGAATTCGCTATAGGGGTGAATCCTTATGTACTGGAGCCTATGAAAGACACACTGTTTGACGAAAAGATCACAGGAAGCTTCCATCTGACTCCGGGTATGGCTTACGAAGAAGCACCAAACGGGAACAGTTCTGCTGTTCACTGGGATCTGGTAATGATCCAAAGACCGGAATACGGCGGAGGAGAGATCTGGTTTGACGATGTTCTCATCAGAAAGGACGGGCTTTTCGTTCTCCCTGAACTGGAATGCTTAAATCCGGAGAATCTTAAATAAAACATTTTAACTTTAAAGGGATATTCTCAGACAGAGAATATCTCTTATTATTTAAGATTTAGGTTTAGGATCAAATATAAGTGCTATCAGGTATCCAAAAAATATCGCTGCGGTTATTCCCGCCGCCGTCTCTTTTATCCCTCCTGTCAAGGCTCCCATCAGCCCATCAGTCTGAACTGCATTCATTGCTCCTTTTGCCAGATTATATCCAAACCCCGGTAAAGGAACTGTAGCCCCGGATTTACCAAATGTGACTAAAGGCTCATATAACCCCAGTGCTGTAAGCACTGCTCCCGCCGTAACAAAGATCACCAGTATCCTGGCCGGTGTAAGTTTTGTATAGTCTATCAAAAGCTGTCCTATAAGGCAGATGATGCCCCCAACCAAAAATACTTTAAGTATCTCCATCCATTCCATCAAACTCTCTCCTTTTCCGTCGATATGGCTACAGCGTGAGCTATCCCCGGTATGCTTTCACCCTGCTGTGTGCTTATGGTAGAAAGCAATGCTCCTGTGGATACTATTAGAACATTTTTAAAAATTCCTTTTTTCATATTTTGAAAAATATACCCGCACAGCACAGATCCGGAACACCCGCAGCCGCTTCCTCCCGAATGAGCATCCTGATCTTCTCCATATATCATACAGCCGCAATCCTCATAGTTTTTTGTCATATCAAAACCTTTTTTGCCAAGCATATCTTTCACTATGTTTTTGCCTATTTTCCCAAGGTCTCCGGTAAATATCATATCGTAAAATTCAGGGTCTCTTCCCGTATCTCTGAAATGAGTCTCAATAGTGTCCACTGCTGCAGGAGCCATGGCCGCTCCCATCATATTGGTATCATTTATACCTTTATCAACGATCTTTCCTATGGTTCCTCCTGTAACGTATACAGGTTTGCCTTCACAGCAGCCTGCTGCTCCTTCCGACTCTCGCAGCAGGGCACAGCCGCATCCTGTTACTGTAAGCTGTGCTGAAGGCGGTTTCTGATTCCCATGAGCTAAGGGCATGCGAAACTGCCTTTCTGCTGTGCAGAAATGACTTGAGGCCGCTGCCGCCGCATATTTGGAATATCCTGCGTTTACAAATGCTCCTGCCATGATGAGAGATTCGCTCATCGTAGAACAGGCTCCATACAGCCCAAGAAACGGTATACCCAATTCTCTTACAGCATAGCTTGAAGACATCAGCTGATTTATAAGGTCTCCGTTGAATATAACATCTATTTCATGTTTGTCTATCCCGGCTTTCCTTACAGCCCCCACTACTGTATCTTTGAGCATCTTTGTTTCTGCTTCTTCCCATGTCTTCTGACCTATCTTATCGTCCTCCAAAATCGAATCGAACCAGTTTCCGAGAGGTCCCCGCCCTTCTTTTTTTCCGGCGGTGGAAAACGCCGTATATATCTGCGGGAAATTTTTAAACGTTACAGTCTGTCTTCCCAGTTTATTATCAGCCATAATGTAAAATCCTCCACTCTATACCCAAGGCAATTTAAAATCAAAAATACCCATCACATAATAAATCAGCCCCACTATGACCGATACGGAAATACCGCAAACGATGACCGGTCCTGCAAGCTGAAACAGTTTCGACCCAACACCAAGGACAGGGCCTTCACTTTTAAACTCCATTGCAGTCGCCACCATAGAATTTGCAAACCCCGTGATTGGAACTATGACTCCTGCTCCGGCAAACTTAGCCAAAGGTGCATACAGTCCCAGCCCCGTAAGAAGCTGTGCAGCAAAAATAAGTCCTACTGTTACTATGGTCCCCGCCTCCTTGCTCTCCAGGCCAAAATTCTGCTGAATGAAATTCTGGACAACAAAAGCAGCGCTGCACAAAGCTCCTCCCACAACAAAAGCCTTTATCCCATTGGATACGGATCTGCTGCCCGGAGTAAATCTCGATACATATTCCTCATATCTTTTCTTAGCATCTTTTTCATTCTTACTTTTTTTCATCCTGCCCTCCAATCCCTGTTATTATTTCCCGTTTTTGAAAGTCAATGCATAAATTGACAACATTTTTTCTTTCTGTTAATATATATTGTCTTTATTTTTATTTAACAAGGAGGCGGCCTTAAATGCCAAATGAAATACTTCTAATTATAAATCTGATCATTATATACGGCGGGATCATGGTATTTTATAAATTGTTCGGCTATAAAGGTCTTTTTGCGTTCTACGCATCGGCAATGATACTTGCCAATATAGAGGTAATGATACTCATTGACGCCTTCAGAATGGAGCAGACTCTTGGAAATGTTCTGTTCGCCTCCACATTCCTGATAACAGACATAATAAGTGAAAACGAAGGAAAACATAAATCCAATGAATTAGTAAATATAGGCATCGGTGTTTCTCTGGTGTTTATAATTATCTCTCAGCTGTGGCTGCTGTACACTCCGTCACAAAACGACTGGGCCTTCCCTTATTTTGAAGCACTGTTTACAAACACTCCGAGAATAGTGATAGCAGGTTTTCTCGTTGGCGCACTGGTTCAAAAGATCGACGTGTTCCTGTATCACAAATGGTGGGGATATACAGAAAAAAAATTCGGCAGCAAGGATAAAATGCTTTGGCTGAGAAACAATGGGTCTACCCTTATTTCTCAGTTCATAAACGCAGTTTTATTCAACATTGCCGCCTTTGCAGGTACTTATTCATTTTCAACGCTGGCAACGATAATTATCTCAACATACATTATATATATGATCGTTACCCTTCTTGACACACCGTTTGTCTACCTCGCCCGAAAGATTCACCGATCTTAGCGAGTGTCCTTTTCTCAAGTCTGGAAACGTGGACCTGGGATATCCCCAGGATGCCGGCTATTTCAGCCTGAGTCATGTCTTTATAATATCTAAGTATTATGATCTGTCTTTCTCTTGGAGGCAGATCTTCTATTATGCTTTTCAGCATTATCCTGTCAATCTGATCATCTTCTCCACAGACATTTTTTCTGTCTCTTTCCTCTTTATCATAACTGTCCGGATCGTCAAGACTCCCTATATTATACATACCTCTTTCTGTTTCCATAAGTACCAGGACCGTATCTCTTTCCATTCCCAGGTCTTCACATATCTCACTTAGTTTGGGCGACCGTCCTAAGGATTTAGTTAATCGTTCTCTGGAGTTTCTGAGTTTTATTATTCCTGTTTTAACTTCTCTCGAAACCTTGATCCTTCCGTCATCTCTGATATATCTTTTTATCTCTCCCAGGATCAAAGGCATTGCATAGGTGGAGAACATTACTTCAAAGGTGGTGTCGAATCTTTCTATGGCTTTTATCAATCCTATACAGCCTACCTGAATAAGGTCTTCCCATTCATATCCATATCCGGTAAATCTGTAGGCGATGCTTTTTACCAGTCCAAGATTATTTTTGACCAGCGTTTCTCTGGCTTCCTCACTGCCCTTTGCAGCTTCTCTGAGCAAGCGGTATTGTTCTTCCTTTTCATACACTCAGATCACCTGCCCAGCTGTTTCATCATAATAACTTTCGTTCCCTTTCCTTTAGCAGATTCTACAGTAAGCTTGTCCATAAATATTTCCATTACAGTAAAACCCATCCCCGATCTTTCCTGTTCAGGTTTTGAAGTGTACAGTGGTTCCTTTGCTTTATCCACGTTTTCTATACCTTCACCTTGATCTTCCACGCATATCTCTACCATTCCTCCCAGATATGAACAGGCCACTTTTATTACCCCTTCTCTTCCTTCGTAGCCATGGATCACTGAATTCGTAACGGCTTCCGATAAAGCAGTCTTTATTTCTGTCAATTCCTCAACAGTAGGATCCAGCGGAGCGACAAAAGCTGCAACTGCCGCTCTTGCAAAGGATTCGTTCTCAGATACAGCATCAAATTCTATTACCATCTTGTTATCTGCCTGCATATGTACTATTTCACCTCCATCTTTGTCAGCCTTACAGCCTCTTCCCTGTTTTCACATCTCTTAACTATGGAAAAAACTCCTGCCATATTTAAAACCTTTGATACATAAGGGTTTGTCCCCACCAAAAATGTCTTACCACCCTTTTCGTCCGTCTTTTTAAACCTTCCCATCACAAAACCTATCCCCGAGCTGTCCATCAATGTGACCTCAGAAAAATCAAATATTATATGACGCATATTCTTATTCTCAAAAATCCGGTCTACGCTTTCTCTTAATCCGTCTGTCACATGATGATCCAGTTCTCCATCTATCTTTACAAACAGAATATTCCCGGCAAAATCATATACAGTTCCCATAGGAACATCCCTCCTTTCGATAACTCCCACATAAAATAAAAATACAGAGGTCGTACCTCTGTATTATTATAATCTTATTATGTTTCCCCTGTCTTTAGGAGAGTTTGTCGATATTCTTCTACTTTTGGCGATCAAGGATTTATCGTGTAGTTTTCCATACCTGCAAAAGCATTTTCTATAAGCTGTTCTGCATCAAGATGTTTCTCTGACTCAAGTATGGTTTCCAGTTTAGGTTTAGTCAGAGGATGCTTGGGCAGGAATACTGTGCAGCAGTCTTCAAAAGGCTGGATGGATGTATCAAAAGTTCCTATTTTCTGAGCTATTTCCATTATATCAACTTTATCCATAGCAATGAGAGGTCTCATTACCGGGAGCTGAACCGCATTATCTGTTACCACAAGCCCCTGAACTGTCTGGCTGGCTACCTGACCTATATTTTCTCCTGTTATGAGTACATCTGCTTTTACTTCGTGAGCAAGTCTTTCTGCGATCTTCATCATAAAACGTCTGGAAAGTATAGTCATCTGCTCTTCAGGGCAGTTTTCATTTATCGCCTGCTGGATCTCAAGAAGATTCACACAATGCACCTTTATCCTTCCGCAGTATCCTGAAAGTATTTTTGCAAGATCAAGAACTTTTTCCTTCGCTCTGTCACTTGTAAACGGATAAGAATGAAAATGAATGGCTTCAATATTCATACCTCTTTTTGCCATCATCCATGAAGCAACAGGACTGTCTATACCTCCTGAGAGAAGCACCAGCCCTTTCCCGTTGGTCCCTAAAGGAAGTCCTCCGAATCCTGCCAGTTTATCGTGATATATATAGGTTTTGTCTCTTCTTACATCCACAAAAAGCATACAGTCAGGTTCATGAACATTTACTCTTAAAGGATATTCCGGATCGTCGTTGCAGGCTTTAAGTATACTTCCCCCTGCTTTCCTGGCTATTTCCGGAGAGATTATAGGAAACTGTTTATTGCTTCTTTTAGCCTCTACTTTAAAAGTATATATCTTCTGTTCTTTTCTTATTTCTTTCATATATTCTGCCGCATCGCTGAAGATAGTTTCAGGATCGGATTCCACTTCTGCAGCTATGCTTACTGTAGCCACTCCAAAAACCTTTGAGATCTCCACTGCCATTTCGCTCAGTTTTTCCTGGTCTGCAGTTCTGGCAAAAACCACCCCTTCATATCTCCATACAGAAGCTTCGGGATAGGACTTTATAGCTTTTCTTATCCTTTCAATGAGGACTCTTTCAAAATATGGTTTATTCATACCTTTAAGAGCTATTTCCCCGTATTTGATCATTAATACTTTATCCATGGATTCTCCTTTTCCAAACAACTTCTAACACTATCTTCTTGTTACTTTTCTGATAGCCGCAACTGCTTTTTTAAGTTCTGACAGCACCCAGTCCATTTCTTCAACAGTATTGAACTGAGAAAAACTGAACCTTATTGCTCCTTCTATCTCTTCATCTTTAAGGCCTGCGGCTTTAAGCACATGGCTTTGTCCCTTTTTATTTGATGAACACGCAGAACCGGTAGAAACATATATCTCCTTCTGCTCCAGCATGTGAAGAAGGACCTCTCCTCTTACTCCAAGGAAACTGATGTTAAGAACGCTTGCCGCACTTCTTTCATCCTCAAAACTGTTTATTCTTATATCTTTGATCTCAGATTTTATCCCTTCAAGAAGGTATGTTCTTACCTTTCTCATATTCGCGATCTTATTGTCAAAATCTTTATATGCAAGTTCAGCCGCCATCCCAAACCCTGCGATCCCCGGCACATTTTCTGTACCCGGACGGATATTCTTTTCCTGGCCTCCTCCGGTCACAGGAGATTTTATCACAGTACCGTGTTTTACATATAACGCCCCGATACCTTTCGGCCCATGTATCTTGTGTCCGGAAACCGTGACCAGATCCGCTGCAGATACTGCTGAGCTCATATCAAGTTTTCCGAAAGACTGCACCGCATCAATATGATAATGCACCTTATCCATACTTTTTATAAGCTTTCCTGCTTCCTCCACAGGCTGTACAGTGCCTAGCTCGTTGTTAACATGCATCAGTGACACCAGTGCAGTCTGATCATTCAGTTCTGACTTCAGTTGATCCAGATCTACGACTCCATGCTCATCTACATCCAGATAAACCGGTTCAAACCCTTCCTGTTCAAGAGCTTTGAATGTCTCCAAAACCGCAGGATGTTCTACCTTGCTGGTTATTATCTTTCTGCCTTTTCTCTTTAATGATCTTGCTCCTCCAAGGATCGCAATATTGTCTCCTTCAGTGCCTCCTCCGGTAAAAAATACTTCTCCGGAATGAGCATTCAGCGCATCAGATACTTTAAGTCTTGACATTTTCACTATCTTTTCTGCGTCAAAACCCATTCTGTGCAGGGATGAAGGATTTCCATATTTCCAGCTCATGACATCAGTCATCTCTTTTATTACCTCATCATAAGGTCTTGTTGTTGCACTGTTGTCTAAATATACTAACATTTGATCACCCATTTCAAGTCAAACAATAGGACGCACCGCTTCCGGCGCGTCCATGTAAGTCTTATTAAAAACTATTTTGCGTATTCTATAGCTCTGGTTTCTCTTATCACGTTGACCTTTATCTGGCCCGGATATTCCAGTTCGCTCTCAACCTTCTTGCTGATCTCTCTGGCGAGGAATACGATTTCTTCATCAGAAACCTCATCAGGTTTAGCGATGATTCGGATTTCTCTGCCCGCCTGAATAGCATAAGATTTTTCAACGCCTTCGGTAGTATTAGCAATTTCTTCAAGTTTCTGGAGTCTCTTTATGTAAGTCTCCAGTGTTTCTCTTCTTGCACCCGGTCTTGCTGCAGATAAAGCATCTGCTGCTGTTACGAGGACAGCTTCCAGGCTCTTTGGTTCATAATCGCCATGGTGTGAAGCCATACCGTCGATGACTGCTTCGTGCTCTTTGTATTTTCTGAGAAGGTCTATACCGATCTCAACATGTGTTCCTTCGACTTCGTGGTCCACAGCCTTGCCTATGTCATGAAGCAGACCTGCTCTTTTAGCAGTTTTGACATCAAGACCAAGTTCAGCAGCCATAAGACCTGCAAGATGAGCCACTTCTACAGAATGTTTAAGTACATTCTGGCCGTAGCTTGTTCTGTATTTAAGTCTTCCGAGAAGTTTTATGAGTTCAGGATGAAGGTTGTGGATACCAACTTCGAATGTAGCCTGTTCCCCTTCTTCCTTTATTATCTGGTTAACTTCCTTCTCAGCCTTATCTACCATTTCTTCTATTCTTGCCGGATGAATACGTCCGTCATGAATGAGTTTTTCAAGAGCCACCCTTGCGATCTCTCTTCTTACAGGATCGAATCCTGAAAGGATGACTGCTTCCGGTGTATCATCGATGATAAGGTCTATACCTGTCATTGTTTCGATAGCACGGATATTTCTTCCTTCTCTGCCTATGATCCTTCCCTTCATTTCATCGTTAGGAAGAGGCACTACAGAAACTGTACTTTCCGCAACATGGTCTGCCGCGCATCTCTGTATGGAAGTTGTTATGATTTCTCTGGCTCTTTTTTCGCCTTCTTCTTTAGCCTTCTGTTCAATATCTTTAATCAGTACGGATGCTTCGTATCTGATCTCTTTTTCAACATTGGAGAGAAGCAAAGCCTTTGCGTCTTCCGAGGACATCCCCGAAATCTTCTCAAGCTCCTCGATCTGCCTTTCAATGAATTTATTTAATTCTTCTTCTTTGGCAGCAATTTTATTTTCCTTATGTGTTATCTGCTCTTCTTTCTTTTCCAGATTTTCAAGCTTCTTATCAAGAGTTTCTTCTTTCTGGATCACTCTTCTTTCGAGCCTTGTCATTTCAGCTCTTCTGTCTTTGATTTCTTTGTCAATGTCAGTTCTTAATTTATGAGCTTCTTCTTTAGCTTCGATAGCTATTTCTTTCTTTATAGTCTCAGCCTTTTTTTCAGCATCAAGTATCAAGTTTTTAGCAGTTTGTTCTGCACTGCCTATAGCTTTTTCACCAACAGTTTTTCTGACAATATATCCTACAAGAACGCCGAGTAAAATGCAGATCACAGCGACGATAACAGTAATAATTGTCGAATTAATTACAACGCACCTCCTTCTTCAATATTTAGTAAATAATTCCATATTTTCTTTAAATTGCTAATCATATGTTGTATGTCTACAACAATATAATTTTATAGATATTAACTTATTCTGTCAAGAGAAATCGTTGTATAACTCGGTTTAAATGATCAGCACCTCTGCTGTCCTCAATATCCACCACTGCACAGCCGTTGTTATATGCCACATGCATAGCTTCATCATAAGGTATCACACCGCATACTTCAGTGCCGAAACTTTCCGCAATATCCTCTACATCCATCAGATATCCTTTGTCCGCAAGCTTCAGCTTTACCTTGTTTATGAGCAGTTCCACATCCTTTATCCCTCTGTCTTTCAGAGATGTCAGCAGACTTTGGCCTGATCTGACGGAAACCGGATCCTGAGTTGTGACCAGCAGGATCTTATCAGACTTTGCTGCCAAACCTTCTGTAACTGAGGACATTCCCGCAGGCGTATCTATGATGATATAGTCGAATCCGCTTTTCACTCTGTCGATAAGAACAGACAGTTCTATAAGAGATATTCCTCCGCCTTTTTTCACAACAGGCGGTTCCAGTATGAATAATCCGCTGTATTTTCGATTCTCAACAAGGGCCTGTTTTATCCTGCAGTCCCCTTTAAGAACATCCACCATATCATAGATAACACGGCTCTCCATACCCAGCGCAATATCAACTCCTCTGGCACCGAAATCAGTATCCATTATAAGGACTTTCTTTCCTTTAAGAGCAAGATGCACTCCCATATTTACTGTAAACAGAGTTTTACCTGTTCCGCCCTTTCCGGACAGTACTGTGATTATTTCCGACATTGTATACTCCAACTGTATCTACAAATATTCCGACATGATACTTTTGTAGCGGCCATTGCCTATGACCACGTGATCCGCAACCTTTATTCCTATTATCTTCCCCGCCTCATCAAGTCTTTGAGTCAATAGGATATCGCTTTCGCTGGGCTCCGGATTTCCGCTGGGATGATTATGAACAAGGATCACTGAATTCGCACCCTTCTTAATAGCATTGGCAAACACCTCTCTTGGATGGATGTATGCACTGCTCAATCCTCCCACAGCCGTATCATCAATGGCAATGATCTCATTTTTTACATTCAGCAGTATCACTTTGAAAACTTCTTTGTTTAAATACCGCATTTCTTTCATCAAAAGTCCGGCCACATCCGAAGAACAGCTGACTTGTATCCGGCTTTCTGCAGGTCTGGAAAATATCCTCTTTCCAAGTTCCACTGCAGCCGCAATCTGTGCTGCCTTCGCAGGTCCGATCCCTTTGATCTGACAGAATTCTTCAGGCTGACACACCGCAAGATTTGCAAGGCCTCCTTTATCCAAAGCAATAAGCTTCTCTGCCACCGCCAAAGCTGACAGTTCATTAGTGCCGTTACCCAGTATAAGAGCAATCAGTTCAGGATTGCTCAGCATGGATACACCGTACATAAAAAGCTTTTCTCGAGGTCTTTCTTCATCGGGAAGATCCTTGATGTGCAGTCTGTTATCTACATTTAGATCTCTCTTTTTAATATTATCAGTAATAGCAAACCCTCCTTGCGAAAGCGCTCTACTGATCATCCCTTCCCCTTATTTCAGTTTATCATTTCAAATTATCGTATGCAATAGAAAGAGACTCAAAGCAGAAATAAACATTCCTGCCATTGAGCCTCATTTTATTATTCTGTTCTTCTTATTTTAAAGCCATACTGTAGTTGAGCAGCGAGGTGCTGTACAGAAACAGTACATCCTGGTCATCAAACTCTATAAATGACCCCAGCATAGCACTCTGTATATACCTTATATCTACCAGAGTTATCTTCCCGTAACCTGCCGCCAAAAGAGGCACTATACTGCTTCCGAAGGAATCCCTGAACACGATAAGTTCTTTGTCCTGAGGTCCGGAAGGATTTTCTAAAGTCATAAGGGCAACTGTCCCTGACATGAAAATTTCATAAGGATCTTTTCCTTTGGCTTTCTCCATATCATAAACTGAGCTTTCCACCGGCATACCCGAATCATATATAGTAACTGTACATTCATCTAAAGTCTCAGATGTCAGGTATTTTATACTGTCCGGCTCTACAGGCAAAGTATACTGACCCGCATACACTCCGTAGAAAGGTCTTTCCAAAACATTAACATCATAATCGCTGTCTGTTTCAACACCTAAACCTTCAGCCAAAGTATTTGCAGTTTCTACTATGCATTCCTGCTTCCAGTGAGTATCTGTCCTGTAATAATCCTCATAAGACAATGTCCCTGTTATATCTATATACTCCGCATAATCCATTTTTTCTCTGAAATAGCCGGTGAGCTCTTCGTGATCCAAAGAAAGATAACCGTTAGGCTCCGCCAAATACATATTTTTATCCGGAACAACAGACAGATATATTTTATTATCCTTGTCTTTCATATATGTGTCGTACAAATATCTGAATTTTTCTTCTGCATACTCCAGCATATCCGGCTGAATAGGATGATCTATCTTCGACAAATGTCCCTCAGCAAAGTAGATCCCGTTATTGTCCTTTTTATTAAATACATTGAATTCATTGAAAGCTTTTATTTTTCTGAAACTTTCTCTTGCCGGGAACTGATCCAGCGAATACTCCTCAAACTCAGTCATAAATGTGGTTGAGAAAATGCTTTCTGAAGAAATCTCAGGCATCTGAGCCAGTACTCTTCTTTCTGTATCAGAGAATTCATCTGCCGGTTTAAATATGCACCAGCCCGAAAGCACCAGCAGCAGTGTCGCCATGGTCAACGTTATTATTATG
Organism: Bacillota bacterium; assembly: GCA_017397005.1. Lineage (GTDB taxonomy): Bacteria > Bacillota > Clostridia > Peptostreptococcales > Anaerovoracaceae > RGIG1899. The sequence goes on along the minus strand of JAFQKJ010000119.1, from coordinate 548 downwards.
CTTTTCCGTTTTTTATCCATATCTCCACCTCGTTAAAACCTGAAATATAAAAACGGATTAAAAGATCCATCTACTAAATACGCAGTTGCAAGCAGTACCAATATCACAAGAAATACCGGTTCTGCAATATCCACGAACTTCTGCCCCAAAGCTGTTCTTTCTGCAGCATATATCATCTTCTTAGGAAGAGGGGTGGCCCCTATGGCCGCTGCAGCAAGGATGATAAAATAGCTTTTCAGATAATACATCGTTTCTTCAGTAACAACAGGCAGATCTCCTTTTCCAAACATATATGAAATATCCGACACAGCCTGTCCCATGTCTGCTGCATTGAACACAACAAAACCTATCATTACCAGAAGCACTGCATAAATGTGTGAGAACGGTCCGATCCTGTCAAGCGCTTTAGATAAAAACAGTTTTTCCGCTACAAGTATAACTGCAAAATAAAGTCCCCACACTATGAAATTCCATGCCGCTCCGTGCCAGAACCCCGTAAGCATCCATACAATAAAAATGTTCAAAAACCATCTTGGTTTTGATCTCCT
>JAFQKJ010000118.1 GCA_017397005.1 Bacillota bacterium | reverse complement strand
TTCTGCAAAGGCGATAGCTCTGCCGGCCACAAAAGGATCTAAAATATAAGAAAATGCAATACGGACCCCAAGTACTATTATACCAACTATACTGCAGAAAGTTATATCTCCTATCCCTTCAAGAACACCTCTTAAAAGTGTGGCTATCCCAAAGAGAACATAAAAACATGCCAGATCTTTGAAGAACAGTCTGCCGACTGAAAGGGCTTCTCCGGACACTCCGAAGAAAGCGACGAAAGCTGAACCAAAGAAGAACATGACCAAAGCCAGAGAAATAGATACAGCTGTCATCATTGAAAGCCCTGACTTGAGGCAGCTTTTTATTCTATCTGCGTCGCCTGAGCCTTTGGATTGTGCGGTCATAGTGGATACGGCGGCACCGAGATTAAGTATTGGAAGCAGCATTATAGTGTCAACTCTGTAGGCGGTAGTGATGGCGAGAACTGTAACAGCTCCGAAGCTGTTCATGAAGTTTTGGAGGATAAGATTCCCTGCAGATATCACACTGTTTTGGAAAGCCGGAGGAAGGCTGTAAGACAAACCTCCTTTTAATATGTTTTTGTCGAAAGCTCTGTATGAACGAGGTCTCAGGATATCCGGGTATTTTACTGATGCATAAACTATGATGAATATCGTCATAGATATTTGTGATATTAGTGTTGCCGCTGCGGCACCTTCCACTCCGTAACGCAGTATAGCAACGAACAGGATATCGAGAAGAACGTTTAAAACCGAGGAGATCAGCACAGAATAGAATGCTGCTTTTGTATTTCCTAAGGCTCTAAGCAATGCGGTGTACAGGTTATACAAAGCCAAAAAAGGTATCCCTGCAAGAATGATCCTAAGATACGGCAGCGAGTATTCCAGCATCTCGTCCGGAGTATCCATGAACTGAAGGATAGACCCTGAGAGTATAATTGCAGGGATCGCTAAGAAAATATATAGAATACAAAGCACAGGCAGAAATACAGACATGATATTTCTGATCTTTTCTCTATTTCCGCGGCCAAATTCATGGGCAGCCATTATTGATAGACCATAAGTAAGACCTATGATAGTATTTACCAAAAACATGGAAATAGAAGTTGTTGCACCGATAGAGCCAAGCTGAAGCTCTCCTTCTGCATGGCCTACGATGAATGCATCTGCCCAGCTGTAAAGTTGCTGCAAAATACCGCTCATTATCAGAGGCAAACTAAAGCGTATCAGTTCTGAAGCGATGGATCTGTTGTTTGACATAATTCTTTTCCTTAAATATAAAACAAAATATAAATAAAACCGTACAAAGACGTAGCCTTGTACGGTAGGTGCTCACCCGACTGTTAGATTATAACATAAAAAAGGGAGATGACTATATTTAATGGAATAATTTCTATTAAAATGCAAAAATAATACTATTATGCAACATTATTCTTGCGAAATCAGATAGGCTATAATAAAATAAAGTGTAAAATATTTGTATGTAAAGAATGAGAGGGAGGAATTTGGAATGAAACAGGATGTAATAGTAATTCTGGATCTTGGCAGCACAGAGAATACAGTACTTGCTCGTGCTATAAGAGACTTGGGAGTGTATAGTGAGATCCATCCTCATGATATCAAAGCAGAAGAACTTAAGGCTATCAAAAACGTAAAAGGTGTTATTTTAAACGGCGGAGAAAACAGAGTGGTAGACGGAGCGGCAGTAGAAGTGCTCCCTGAATTATATGATTGCGGATTCCCTATGATCTCTATAGATCATCCAACATCAAAATGCGCAAAACAGTATGCATCTATTCCGGCAGAAGAAGAACTTAAAAAGTTCGTGTTCGATGAATGCGGAGCTCTGGCAAACTGGAATATGAAAAACTTTATCGAAGATCAGGTTCAGCTCATCAGAGAACAGGTGGGAGATAGAAAAGTTCTGCTGGCACTGTCCGGCGGAGTAGACTCATCCGTTGTAGCTGCGCTTCTTATCAAGGCTATCGGCAAGCAGCTGGTATGCGTTCACGTAAACCACGGTCTCATGCGTAAAAATGAATCTGAAAGTGTTATCGAAGTTTTCCAGAACCAGCTCAATGCAAATCTCATTTATGTAGATGCTGTTGAAAGATTCCTTGGAAAGCTTGATGGAGTAGCAGATCCTGAAGAAAAACGTAAGATCATCGGAAGCGAATTCATTAGAGTATTCGAAGAAGAAGCAAGAAAGCTGGAAGGCATAGATTTCCTTGGACAGGGAACTATCTATCCGGATATCATAGAAAGCGGAACAAAGACAGCTAAAATGGTAAAATCTCACCACAACGTTGGCGGACTTCCTGAAGATCTGCAGTTTGAACTGGTGGAACCTCTTAAACAGCTCTTTAAAGACGAAGTTAGAGCCTGCGGTGTAGAACTTGGACTCCCTGCATCAATGGTATATCGTCAGCCGTTCCCGGGACCTGGACTTGGCGTAAGATGTCTTGGAGCTATCACAAGAGACCGTCTTGAAGCTGTAAGAGAATCAGATGCTATCCTCAGAGAAGAATTTGAAAAGGCAGGACTGGATAAGAAAGTATGGCAGTATTTCACAGTAGTTCCTGATTTCAAATCAGTAGGAATGAAGAATCATGCAAGAACATTCCAGTACATGGTCATTATCAGAGCTATCAACACTATAGACGCAATGACCGCTACTATAGAATGTGTTGACTGGAGCATCCTCCAGAAGATCACTGACAGGATCCTGGCGGAAGTGGATAACGTAAACAGAGTATGTTACGACATGTCACCAAAACCTCCTGCAACTATAGAGTTTGAATAATTTTATTCTTTCCCGGAATGCTGGATATTGCAGTCCGGGAAATTTTTTATTTAAAAGTATAGACTATTAATATATATA
>JAFQKJ010000117.1 GCA_017397005.1 Bacillota bacterium | reverse complement strand
TAGCATAAGGTGATTCACCGCAGCCAGGGCATGCTCCTGAGAATTCAAGGAGAGGCTGTTTGAACTGTGAGCCTTTTACTGTGTCTTCTTTGAATGGGAGTTCTTTTTCATATATATTATTAAAGAGATAATCAAATTTTTCCTGAGCCTGTTTAACCGGCTGTTCATCCGCAGGGATAAGCTCAAGCGCTTTCTTTCTTGATGGACATACCTGAACACAGCTTCCGCAGCCGGTACAGTCAAGAGCTGAAATTCCAAGTGTAAAGTACTTATCTTTAACGCCCTTCATCTTGAGACTGTCTGCCATTACCGGAGCAGCTTCAGCTTCATCCATAACGAACGGTCTGATAACGCCGTGAGGACACATGTATGCACACCAGTTACACTGCATGCAGTTTTCTTTTGTCCACTTAGGAATATCTGTAGCAATACCCCTCTTTTCAAATGCAGCTGTACCTGAAGGTATCATGCCATTTGCTGTTGAAAGGAATTTTGATACAGGAACACTGTCTCCGTCCAGCTTATTAGTTGGAACGAGTATCTCATTGAGATACTCTGTATGAAGTGCATCTCTTCCCACAAGCTTAGCAGGTTCAGCTCCATCTTCAGCTGCTTTCCAGCTTTCAGGAACTTCTACTTTATGGATCTTTTCTATCCCTGCATCTACTGCAGCGATATTCATGTTTACTATCTTTTCGCCTTTTCTGCCGTATGTCTTTTTGATAGCGGACTTCATGTATTCCACAGCTTCATCTATAGGAATGATGTCAGCAAGCTTAAAGAATGCAGCCTGTAGAACTGTATTTGTTCTTCTTGCTCCAAGACCGATCTGCTTAGCAGCTGAAACCGCATCACAGGTATAGAACTGGATGTTGTTCTGTGCTATGTATCTCTTTACCTTTGCAGGGAGATAGCTTTCCAGCTCTTCATCGCTCCATACGCAGTTGAGAAGGAAGAATCCGCCCGGCTTGACATCTTCTACCATATTGTATCTTGTGAGGTAGGCTGAGTTATGGCAGGCAACGAAGTCAGCCTGTTTTACGTAATATGTTGATTTGATAGGCTCATCTCCGAATCTTAAGTGAGAGATAGTCACACCACCGGATTTTTTAGAGTCATACTGGAAGTACGCCTGTACTTTCTTGTCAGTATGGTCGCCTATGATCTTTACGCTGTTTTTGTTTGCACCTACTGTTCCGTCAGCGCCAAGGCCCCAGAACTTGCATGCTTTTGTTCCCGGCGCAGCCACGTCAGGATTTTCTGTTACAGGAAGTGATAATCCGGTAACATCGTCTTCTATTGAAATAGTGAATTCCTTTTTAGGTGAATCACTCCATAAATTCTGATAAACAGAAAGGATATCTCCCGGCTGAACATCCTTTGAACCAAGGCCGTAACGACCTCCGCAAATAAATGCATCGTCAAATTCAGTTCCTCTGAGAGCTGATATAACATCCAGATAGAGAGGTTCTCCAACTCCGCCAGGTTCCTTTGTTCTGTCCAATACAGCAATCTTCTTAACAGTCTTAGGAATAACGTTAAGGAGATATTTTGCTGAGAACGGTCTGTAAAGATGTACTTCAACCAGACCTACTTTTTTTCCTTTGCCGTTAAGGTAGTCCACAAGTTCTTCAGCAGCTTCGCATACCGAACCCATAGCAACGATGATCTCTTCTGCATCAGGTGCTCCGTAATAATTGAACGGTTTATAGTCTGTTCCTATCTTAGCGTTTACTTTATCCATGTATTCCGCTACGATGTCCACAGTTTCAATATATGCACCGTTGGCAGCTTCTCTGTGCTGGAAGAATGTTTCAGGCTGCTCTGCAGAACCTAGGCTGTGAGGGTTGCCAGGATGAAGAGCATTTTCTCTGAATCTCTTAACTGCATCCCAGTCCACCATATCTTTAAGATCGTCGTAGTTCCATACTTCTATCGTCTGATTTTCATGGGATGTTCTGAATCCGTCGAAGAAATGAAGCATAGGAAGTCTTCCGCCTATAGTAGCAAGATGAGCTACCGCAGCAAGGTCCATAGCCTGCTGAACACTGTTTGATGCCAGCATAGCAAAACCGGTCTGACGGCATCCCATAACATCGGAATGATCTCCGAAAATAGAAAGCGCATGGGAAGAAACCGCTCTTGCCGCAACATGGAATACCGCCGGAGTCTGTTCACCGGCAATTTTGTACATATTAGGGATCATAAGGAGCAGACCCTGAGAAGCTGTAAATGTTGTGGTATAAGCACCGCCGGTTATAGAACCGTGCACCGCACCTGCAGCACCTGCTTCTGACTGCATTTCTATGATCTTAACTTTTTCGCCAAAAATATTTTTTCTTTCCTGAGATACCCATTCATCCATGCTTTCAGCCATAGGGGATGACGGTGTAATAGGATATATAGCAGCAACTTCGGAAAAGGCATAAGCAACGTGAGCCGCAGCTGTATTTCCGTCCATTGTCTTTAATTCTCTCACAACGATCACTCTCCTTTCCTGAATTTCAAAGCTTCTGTCTGGATATAGTTATGTTCAGGAACTTTTCTTTCCCTGATAACGTTTCTCTGACATACATACTGACATACATTGCAGTCTTCGCAGATCTCAGGATCAACTACTGCATGCTTGCCTTCCATATAAATCGCACCATTAGGGCAGTTTGCAGCACAATCTCCGCAGCCTACACAGGCAAAACCGCAGACTTCAAGCTTGTCTTCGTAATCGTCTGTTGAAGAACATGGCACCATTTTTGCACCTTTATATGGCACTATTGTTATAAGTCCTTTTGGACATGCGTAAGTACAGTCTTTACATCCAACACATTTATCTGTGTCAACAAAAGCTGTTCCGTTTACTATATGGATGGCATCATATCTGCAGACCCTTGTGCAGTCACCCAGTCCGGTGCAGCCTGTTGTGCAGAGACCTAGTTCTTTAGGATCTGCTTTTGCTACAGCTTCTTTACAGCTTGTAAGACCCATATCACCGTATGTAACTCCTGCTCTTCCGCCGCCGGTGCAGGCTACGAATGCAACCTTTTCTTTAAGCTCAGAAAGATCGTGAAGTGTATCCACGATTATCTTTTTTCTGCACTTTACCGTACAAGCTATACATCCAACGCATTTATCATAATCGATAACTGCATGGTTATTTACTACAGAAACAGCTCCTTCAGGGCAAGCTCTTTCACACTCTCCGCAGGCTATACAGCCAAATCCGCACATCTCTCTTACTTTGTCATCATCTTCTTCACATGAAGAACATGGAATGAAATTTGTAGCATCTGCAGGGATCATATGAATAAGCCCCTGAACACAGCTTTCTGCGGATGCACACGCACCGCATCCGTTACACTTCTCTTTGTCGATAATGATACTTCCGTCCACTGCCTTCATTGCGTCAAAAGTACAAAACTCTATGCAGCTTCCAAGACCCAGACAGCCATCCTTACACTCTCCTCTAATAAACCCTTTTTCCTTTGCTTCAGCACATCCTGCTAAACCTGCAAATCTTTCTTTTCCTGCTGCGTGACCAGCGCAAGCAACAAAAGCCACTCTCTTAATAATCTCTTTTGCAGGTGATCCTGTGATCTTAGCTATCTCATCTGCCTGTTCCTGACTGCAAGCCGGACAAAGTGTCACATCCTTGCTTTTAGCTATCGCAGATGCACATTCCTCACAGGAAGCTTTACCGCAGCCTCCATGGCCGCCGCAGTTTGTTCCGGGCAAAACAGCTAATATTTTCTTCACTATTTCCGGAATACTGCCGTACCGATTACTCATAAACAACGCCTCCCTTACTAATTACCTTCTATGCCCACTAAACTTGTCAAATTCAATCATATTACCATGAAATGCGAAAGTCAATATAAATGGCCTTTTTCCCAAAAATTCAAAAACACACCCAATATCTTGCTGTTCAAGCATTTTCTTGGGTGTATTTTTATCATGTTTCTATTAGTATTATGTAAACGTAAATCTAAAAAGAACGCCTTCTTCTATATTCTCAGCAGAATATTTATATCCATGAATATCCATTACAACCTTGACTATATACAGCCCCAAACCGGTGCCCTCAGAACCGCTCCTGGAATGATCTGATTTATAGTACGGATCCCATATCTTATCTATTTCTTCTTCAGGTATCCCTTCTCCTCTGTTGAAAACACTCCAGCTTTTTTCGGTTATGTTTATTTCCACCGTACCTCTTTCTGCAGAATGTCTCACCGCATTGGATATCAGATTATCTACAGCACTTTTTATCATGGTCCTGTCGGCTGTTATCCTCTGATCTCCGTGTATCTCTACATTTACCCCTTTCAGCAAAGCATTTGCTTCAAAGCGCTTCACCACTTCTTCCGTCAGTTCTGCCAAACTGAATTCTGTTTTGTTCAATTTTACATTAAGATTCTCTATCTTACACAGTTCAAGCATCTGCCTGAGCGCTCCGTCCATTATATCCACATTTTCTTTTATCATCCTGTTGTAATGATCCCTTTTATCCGCATTCAGATCCTCTGCTATAAGATCTGAATATCCTGATATAGCAGCCAAAGGTGTTTTTAAATCATGGGCAAGAGCATTTGTGATCCTTATCCTGTTTTCTTC
>JAFQKJ010000116.1 GCA_017397005.1 Bacillota bacterium | reverse complement strand
TGAATACGACTATTCTCCGGAATATCCTTGTCTGGAAAATGTTCATTATGCAAAGGGATATGATGCTGTAAGCTTTACTCCCTGTGAATGCAATGCAGAATTGGTGGAAGCTTTTCATAAGCAGGGTGTAAAATATATATGTGCAAGATCTATTGGGTTTGAACATATAGATCTGGAAAAAGCGAAAGAACTTGGAATGAGAGTTTCATGTGTAAAATACGGACCGGAGACTGTGGCGGATTATGCAATAATGCTTATGCTCATGGGCTGCAGAAAGATCACTCATATCATAGAAAGATCTAAGCTTCAGGATTATACATTGAAAGGAAAGCTGGGAAAAAATCTCAGCAATTGTACTGTGGGGATCCTGGGCACAGGACAGATAGGCGGAACTGTTATAAAGCATCTTCAGTCTTTTGGATGCAGGATACTTGCAAACTCACTTTTTGAAGAAGAAAGTCTTAAAGGTATGTGCGAATATGTTTCTATGGAAAAACTATTAGCTGAGAGTGATGTTATTTCTATGCATATGCCGGCGTCAAAGGAGAATTACCATCTGCTTAATAAAGAAACCTTTGATATGATGAAGGATGGTGTGATACTTGTAAATACGGCAAGAGGCGCCCTTATAGACACTGACGCTCTTATAGACAGCATAGAGTCCGGAAAGATAGGATTTGCGGCGCTGGATGTGCTGGAAGTAGAAGACGGCTTGTATTACGCTGACAGGATAGGAGACTGTATTCCTAACAGAAATATGGCTATCCTGAGAGCTTTTCCTAATGTGCTGCTGACTCCTCATACTGCATTTTACACTGATGAAGCGGTATACAGTATGGCGGAAAATACTGTTGTTCCGGTGCTGGATATGGAAGCAGGAAGAGATAATCATCTGGTTATCGTTTAGAGGATCCAGTGTGTAAAAAATAGAGAAAAATCAATATTTTTTATTGACAAACAAAAGGCGCCGATATAGAATAAGGCGATAAGTAAATATAGACTATAAAGACTTTGACGGAGAGAGTAAGTCACCTGTGAAAGACATAGAGAGCCGGGGACGGTGGAAGCCTGGCACGAGTAGTATTTGACCGAAAATCACTCCTGAGTTGCAAACCGAAATTTATTAGAAGAGTAGGCTTTGACGGGTTCTCCCGTGATAGAGAAGACATATGATGGTATGTCCGGTATAGTATAGAGTGGTATAGCGAAGATTTATGACTTCGTCTCTTTACGGGACGAAGTCTTTTTATATGTTTAAGGAGGAATATAGGAATGTGTAATAATATGGTGGAATTCAGATGGCATGGAAGAGGAGGCCAGGGGGCAAAAACAGCCTGCCTGTTCCTGGCAGAGGCGGCATTCAATTCAGGAAAGGATGTTCAGGGTTTTCCGGAATACGGCCCTGAAAGAATGGGAGCGCCTATTACAGCTTATAACAGGATATCTGATTCTCATTGTAAAGTACATTCAAACATATATAACCCTGACTATGTTGTTGTGGTAGATGAAACTCTTCTGAAAACAGTAAACGTTACAAAGGGTCTGAGCAAAGAGGGGGCTCTCATCATCAACACCAGCAGGACGGCAAAGGAAATAAGAGATGAACTGAATGGAGCTTATGACGGTAAGATCTGCACAGTGGATGCGGAAAAAATATCTGTTGAAACACTGGGCAAATATTTCCCTAATACACCGATGCTTGCAGCGGCGGTAAAGGTGAGCAAGGTCATTGAAACAGAACAGTTTATCAAAGACATGGAAGAGTCATTTAAGCAGAAATTCCCTACTAAACCTCATCTTGTAGAGGGGAATATGCAGGCACTTAAAAGAACACTGAAGGAGTTTAAAGCGGACTGATGAGAAAGAAAAGAGCTCAGGACATAAACGAAAGATCAACATGGCAGGAACTGACAATAGGGGCAGAAATATATGAGCCTGCCACATCAAAGCTGGTAAATACCGGTGAATGGAGAGTAAACAGACCTGTATTCGATAAAGAAAAATGCAGAAACTGTATGATGTGTTTCCTGTACTGCCCGGACAGTTCTGTGGAAATCAAGGATGAATGTGTGCAGGGATTCGATTATATGCACTGTAAAGGATGCGGGATATGCGCAAAAGTATGTCCTTTCGGTGCTATAGATATGGTCAAGGAGGGTTAGAGCATGGCTATCAGAGACAGAAAATCAGGCAACGCGGCAGTAGCATATGCCATGAAACAGATAAATCCTGACGTAGTGGGAGCATTTCCTATCACACCGTCTACAGAGATCCCTGAGTA
>JAFQKJ010000115.1 GCA_017397005.1 Bacillota bacterium | reverse complement strand
CTTCGGACTGGCCAGTCTGTGCGTATTTGTCTTCGCATCGAAGCCTGTAGTCAAAGCCTATGACTTCGTGGTAGAAGGCAGTTACAAGATATTTATGTGGCTGTTAGGAAAATTTGTATGGCTGATGAGCCTTGTTCATCCACCTGTAAACAAGGTTTCAAACAGTATTATAAATTCTATCGGCAAAGCCGGCGGAGGCCCTGAAACTCAGATCCCTGTAGGCGGCCTTAAACGATTAAAAGCAAAGCGCAAAGCCAAAGCCACGGATAAAGACGATGAATTTTTAGAATAACACACAAAAACAAGGACAGCAAAATTGCTGTCCTTAATATTTAAAATAATGTTTTTATCTGTTATTTATTCAGGCCATTCAAAGTCTCTTGCATTTGGCAGGCTCCATCTGAATCTTGCAGAGCATATCCTTATTACTGTAATGATCACAAATCCGGTTACCATACTAGCATTTGCTCCAAATATAGGCCACATTACTTCTGCAGTTATGCCTCCTACTATAGCTGCGCAGGCATATATATGCTTTACGAATATATATGGTCTGTCTCCCGCAAAGACATCACGAAGAACTCCGCCTCCTACGCCAGTCACTACGCCTACGAATACGACCAAGAATCCATTATCTCCAAATCCGGCATTTATTGCTACGTTCATACCGCAGACAGTAAATATACCAAGTCCGGTGGAATCGGCTAAGAACAATATTATTTCATAAACCTTTCTGTCCCAAATGAGCTTCTTCTTAAAAGAAAAGAACACAAGTATGGATGCTGCCGTCGCCATAAGTACGAATACAGGATTGCTGAAAACTGCGGGAGGGGTTATTCCAAGGATGATATCTCTTAATATCCCTCCGCCCACTGCAGTGGTTATCCCAAGCACACATACACCAAAAATATCCATTTTTTTCTTTAGGCCTATCATAGCTCCTGACAAAGCAAAGGCTATGGTGCCTACTATTTCAAAACAAGTGATGAATAATTCCATATTTCCCCCTTGTTATTTCGCATATGTATACTCATTTCCGAAAACATCTATTACTCTTACGGCGATCCTCTTTATCTGCTTCGTAGGGATAACCGCCGCCAAATCTATATCATCCTTTTCACGGCAGCTGTAAGCTTTCGGTCTTACAGTCTTACCGTCATAATCAGTATCTATACACCAGTATTCGATCAGCTGATCATAATGATTCTTCAATATGGTCTCCATTAAAGACTCATTCTTTTCATCAATGCCAAGCTGAGCAAGATCTTTGTATGACACGCCTTCAACAGAGATCCCTGTGCTTTCTATTACTCCATCTATCTTCTCAACGGAAATGTCCGCAGTAAAATTGTCAGATAGCTTTCTCTTCTCTCTCAGAACTGCATGAGGAGCCTCCTCTTTAGACAGTCTTTTATGAGCCATCATCACTGCAGGAGCGCTGTTGTCACACATTATATATTTTCTGCCGAGTTTGGCACATACAGCCCCCAGAGTTCCTGAACCGCAGAAGAAATCTGCACAGATATCACCTTCTGATGTGACAGATCTCATTATCCTTTCGATAAGAGCTTCCGGCTTCTGTGTGGCATACCCGGTCCTCTCAGATGATGTCCTTCCCACCATATCTATCTGCCACACGTCCTTCATATTAACAAGGGTGTACCAGCCCACTTCATCTTTGTATTCTTTGACACCTTTAAAATGGTAAGGTTTAAGCCCCCTGTTATAGGACTTTTCCTTCTGAGCTTCAAAGAAATAATTCTTTGTTTTGCTGTAGAACAGCACCACGTCGTGTTTTCTTGCAAAATATCTGTTGCTTACACCGCCGGATTTGTAGTTCCAAACGATTTCATTGATAAAATTATTCTCTCCAAAGATCTGATCCAGCATTATCTTCATATAGTGAGAACTGTGCCAGTCCAAATGCACGAATATAGATCCTGTATCAGAAAGAAGCCCTTTCATCATCATGAGAGACAGGGTCATATTTTCAAGATATTCCGCCATACCCAGTTCCCATTTATCTGTGAAAGCTTTATTCTTTGCTAAAATGAGTTTCCTCTTGCTGCTGCCTACTTTTATATTTACAGTATAATCCGATTTGCTGAAAAAAGGAGGATCTATGTATATCATATCTATCTTTCCGCCGTATCCTTTATCCAGCAGATATTTCATATATTTGATGTTGTCTCCGAAAGCAATGCTGCTTTCACTGTTTCCCATCTCTTCGATGACCTCATACTCTGCGGAATTTTTGCTTTCCATTATTACCGCATATCGCTGCATTGCGGATTCATATATCCCCGGAAGTTTAAACAGAATATCTGACATGCTATCTTCTCCTATCTTTCTTCTGAGTTCCTTTCCTGCCGTTTGCCGGCCTTGTCACGTTATCTTTTTTTTCGAAACTCCTTGGTTTTATCAGCTTATCAGGTCCAAATCCTATGAGGTCGGTTCTCTTCGTTTTTTGAAGAGCTTTATATACCAGATCATAATTTTCCGGCTTGTTGAAATGCAGCAGAGCTCTCTGCATTTTTTTCTCTTCCATCGAATCCGGGATATAGACTTTTTCTCCTGTGAGAGGGTCTACACCGGTATAATACATACAGGTCGAAAGTGTCCCCGGTGTAGGATAAAAATCCTGCACCTGATCCGGCACGAACCTGTTCTTGTTGAGATATTCCGCCAGCTTGACCGCATCCTCAAGCCTGCTCCCAGGATGAGATGAAATAAAATACGGTATCATATACTGGTCCATATCATATTTTTTATTTATATCATTGTACTTTTTCACAAATTTCTGAAACACCTCATTTGAAGGTTTCCTCATAAGTCTAAGCACATGATCCGAAACATGTTCCGGCGCAACTTTTAAAGTTCCGCTCACATGGTATCTGCAAAGCTGTTTTATAAAATCATCATTTTTATCAGCCAGTGCATAGTCAAATCTCACTCCGGATCTGACGAATACTTTTTTCACACCTTTAATACTTTTCACACGATTCAAAAGTTCTATATACTCTTTGTGGTCTGCATCAAGGTTTTTGCAAGGCACCGGATGGAGGCAGTCCCTGTTCTTGCAGGTGCCCTTTTCCAGCTGTTTCTTGCAGGAAGGTCTTCTGAAATTGGCTGTAGGCCCACCCACATCATTTATATAACCTTTGAAATCAGGCTTTTTTACTAATTCTTCTGCTTCCGCCACTATGGACTCTATGCTTCTTGACTGTACTATCCTGCCCTGGTGATAAGTCAAAGCGCAGAAAGCACATCCGCCGAAGCAGCCTCTTACAGAGGTAAGACTGAACTTGACTTCCTTGAGAGCCGGCACTCCGCCTTCTTTTTCGTACATAGGGTGATATTCTCTGGTGAAAGGCATCGCATATACTTCGTCAAGTTCTTCTCTTGAAAGTACAGGCTGAGGCGGATTCTGTACCACATAAAGGTTCTTGTCATACTGCTCTGCCAGCGGTACAGCGTCAGGAGCCTCGTTGTTCCTGTACTGGATCCTGAAGCTTTCTGCAAACCTGAGCTTGTCCTCCTTCATTTCTTCAAAAGAAGGCAGGATCACTGTATCCTCATCATCAATGAACTTTTTCCTGACAACAGTGCCTCTGATCCATGTTATATCCCTTACTTCCAAACCGCTGTCCAAAGCTTCCGCTATCTCTATTATACTTCTTTCACCCATACCATAGCTGATAATATCAGCTTTTGAGTCAAGAAGGATGGAGCGTCTGAGTTTATTATCCCAGTAATCATAATGGGCCAGTCTTCTGAGACTTGCTTCTATCCCTCCAAGAATGACCGGTACATCTTTATATGCTTCTTTAGCTCTTGAGGTATATACTATACAAGCCCTGTCGGGTCTTTTGCCTGCCACGCCGCCCGGTGTATAATAATCAGTCTTTCTTCGCTTTTTAAACACGGAATAATGGTTTACCATAGAATCCACATTCCCCGCAGATACCAGAAATCCCAGTCTTGGTTTTCCCAGCCTCTTGAAATCCTCAGCAGAACGGAAATCCGGCTGAGCTATTATCCCCACCTTATAACCATACTTTTCCAAAGTACGGCATATCACAGCATGTCCAAAAGAAGGATGGTCAACATACGCATCCCCCGAAATGTAAACGAAATCCAGCTGATCCCAGCCTCGTTTCTTCATATCCTCTTTTGATACAGGCAGAAATTCCATATTAAAATCCTAAATTCTCATTTATCAATACTACGGTTGTCGGCACTCCTCCATGCTGTTTTTCAAGGATAAGAGTTGCATTGCATATTCTGTTAGGAGAAGAGCATGCCATGCATTTTCCTGTCTTTTCACATGGAGTATGTATGCTGAGTCTCTGGGTGTTAAGAGGACATGCCACATTCTTTATCCTTATGATGCTCTCCTCATAATTCTGTGAGATCTTATTAACACCTGCCACTAGGAACAGTCTGTCGTGACCAAACAGTATAGCTGAAAGTCTGTTTCCTGTGCCGTCTATATTTATGATACGTCCGTCTTCTGTTATACCGTTTATTCCGGACATATAAACATCTGTAAGCATTGCTTTTTTCATGGTAGCTCTCTTGTCGCCGTCCACAGGGAACCAGTGCCAGTAAACTTCGTTTCCTCTTTCCTTTAACGCATCATAAATGCCCACATCCTGAAGTGTTACTGATCCGCCAAATCCTACGCTTTGGTCTGCTCCCACTTCTTTAAGCAGGTATTCCTTTGCTTCTTCTGCAGTTTCCACATACACAGTGTCAAATCCGTTTGCTTTTAATGCTTCTAACGTTCTTCTTACTTTATCTGTCATACACTCACCTTAAAACCTTCTCATAATAGCGAAGAATACTCCGCCCACCAATAATCCTAAACATAATGCTAATACAGAAGTACTCATGTTTAAACTCCTTTCACGATCATTATTAAACAACTGTCAATTTATAAATATCCTCTCT
>JAFQKJ010000114.1 GCA_017397005.1 Bacillota bacterium | reverse complement strand
TGACCTCTGGATGGATCCGGAACACCCACTACCGAACATTCCACAACTGCAGGATGAAGTGAAAGCACGCTTTCGATTTCAAAAGGACCTACTCTGTATCCTCCGGTCTTTATGACATCATCTATCCTTCCTTCGAACCAGTAATAACCGTCCTCATCTATCCTTGCAGAATCTCCAGTGTGATATATTCCATCTCTCCAGACATATTCATACATCTGAGGATTCTCATGGTAATCGCAGAATACCCCAGTCTGTTTTTTTCCTTCCTTTGGTATTACAACTATCTCTCCCACTTCTCCGGCTCCGGCAAAGCTTCCGTCTTCCTTTACAGCCTTAACATCATACATAGGAGAAGGTTTGCCCATAGAACCGGTCTTATCTATCCGGCCGTCAAAATTCGCCAGCAGCAATGTAGTCTCTGTCTGACCGTAGCCTTCTGTAAGATCCATTCCCGTAAGCTTTCTGAACTTATCGAAAACATCCTTGCCGAGAGCTTCCCCCGCAGTAACAGCTTTTTTCAAACATTTAAGATCGGTTATGTTTTTCATGACCATATATCTGTAAATAGTCGGTGGAGCGCAGAAAGTTGTCACGCTGTACCTGTTGATGATGGTTTCTATCTGTCTTGGATCAAAGTTATCAAAATCAAACACCATAACGGCACTTCCCACAAGCCATTGTCCGTATATTTTGCCCCAGGATGTCTTTGCCCATCCAGTTTCTGCTACTGTAAAATGCAGACCGTTTTCTTCCGCTCCCTGCCAGTATTTTGCAGTTACTATATGAGCCAATGGATAGGTATTGTCATGGATAACGCCTTTAGGCTGTCCTGTTGTTCCTGAAGTAAAATAGATAGCCATAGCATCCGCTGCATATACTTCCTCTCTATCGCATACCGGAGAAGCATTATCCACTTCTTTTTCAAAATTAACAAAGCAGTCATCAGTCTTCTTTACCGAAAACATCACTTCCAGCTCACTGCACATATTCTTTACGGTTTTAAGCTTGTCGCAGACTTCTTTGTCCGTTACAGAGATAGCAGCCTTTATATTTGCACTCTTTATCCTGTATGCCAGATCTTCTTCCGTAAGCATATGTGTAACAGGCACTATAAGTGCTCCCAGCTTGTGCAGAGCTACAGAAACATACCAGTACTCATATCTTCTTTTCAGAACAGTCATTACCTTGTCGCCTTTTTTGATACCATAGGATTTAAAAACGTTCAAAGCTTTGTTGCTCAGTTCCATTATCTCTTTGAAAGTAAATATCCTTTCTTCCCCGTCAGGACAGCACCATACAAGAGCGGTCTTGTCAGGCTCTTCTTTGCCGTATCTGTCGACTACATCGTAACCGAAATTGAAATCAGGATCATATTTTACGCGAAGGTCCTTAAGCTTTCCGCTTTCATCGAATATCTCTTCGCAGTATTCCTTATATATACTCATTCTCTTATTCCCCCTGTCGCTCTCCCAGCCTTCTGAATCTGTTGTATCTGTTGTCCAAAAGTTCTTCCTCGGAAAGCAGAGACAGACGTTCTATCTCTTGATACAGATCTTCTCTCAAATCTCTGTAAAACTCTTTTTTGCCAATATTCTTTTCTTCTATCACTCTTTCTGCCACATTGAACCCTAAGGCATCATCGGCAGTAAGTTTAAGGCTCTCTGCGGCATTTTTCGCTGCTCCTGCATCCTTCCAAAGTATGCTTGCACAGCCTTCCGGAGATATCACAGAATACACTGAATTTTCTAGCATCCATACTCTGTCTGCTACCGCAAGGGCCAAAGCTCCTCCGCTCCCGCCTTCACCGATAACTATAGATATCACCGGTGTTTTGAGAGTCATCATTTCCATAAGGTTTGCCGCAATTGCCTGCCCCTGACCTCTTTCTTCCGCACCTACTCCGCAGAAGGCTCCGGAAGTGTCGACAAAGCAGATCACAGGTCTTTTGAATTTCTCCGCCTGCTTCATAAGTCTGAGAGCTTTTCTGTAGCCCTCCGGATTTGGAGCGCCGAAGTTTCTGAATATCCTCTCCTTTGCATCCCTTCCCTTTTCACAGGCTATCACAGTCACAGGCATCCCTTTCAAAGAAGCTATCCCTCCTACTATGGCCGGATCATCTCCAAAACTCCTGTCACCATGCATTTCTATAAAATCAGTAAATATGCTGTCCACATAGTTTTTTCCGGTAGGTCTGGAATTGCTCCTTGCTGTTTTAACTTTTTCATAAGCGCTTTTACTCATTTTCATCACCTGCCGAAGAATGATATCCCAAGAGCTTACCCAGAGTTTCTCTTTGTTCTGATCTTGGGACTATCCTGTCTATAAAACCATGTTCAAGAAGAAATTCCGACTTCTGAAAGCCGTTTGGAAGTTTCTTTCTTGTGGTCTGTTCGATTACTCTTGCTCCCGCAAAACCTATAGTTGCTCCCGGTTCCGCCATTATGATGTCCGCTTCCATTGCAAAGCTGGCTGTTACTCCTCCCGTAGTTGGATCCGTCAATACTGCAATATAAAGAAGTCCTTTATCGGAATGTCTCTTTACTGCTCCGCTGGTCTTTGCCATCTGCATAAGAGAAAGTATCCCCTCCTGCATCCTTGCTCCTCCGGATACGGTAAATCCCACTACCGGAAGTCTCTTTTCAGATGCATATTCAAAAATACGGGTTATTTTTTCTCCCACTACAGTTCCCATACTTCCCATCATGAAATACGGTTCCATAACGAATACACAGCATTTATTTCCTTTTATCTCTGCTGTACCGCATATAACAGCTTCCTTTTCCCTGCAGGAATCCCCTGTTGTCTTAAGCTTAGCTTCGTAACCCGGAAACTCCATAAAATCCTCTGCCTGAAGATCAGAAAACATCTCTTCAAAGCTCCCTTTATCCACTGTCATATTCAATCTCTGTCTTGAGTTCATCCTAAAATGATGGCCGCATTTCGGACAGCAATTTTTGCTTCCCCATATATGACTCAAAGGTACTGATTTTTTACATCCTGGGCATTCTCTTGTCGATTCCCCTTCGTCAAACTGAACTTCAGGGTATTTTCTGCCGCCTTTTTCCAGTTCGTTTTTAGGTTTATGAAGAAAATTTACAAACCCCAAAGATCTCACCTCATTCCGCTTTATAGTTCAGATCGTATCTGCCGGTCATGAATTCTTCACTGTCAACTATGTTTATAAGCTGCGCTATGTTGTTAGGCACTCCTTCGATTATGAGTTCACAAAGGGCCGCCTTGATTTTTCTTACGCTTTCCTCTCTGTTGGCTGAATAGATTATGAGCTTGCCTATGAGAGAATCGTAATATCCGGTGACCTGTGTTCCTGTCACAAGGAAGGTATCGAATCTTACAAAAGGCCCTCCCGGAAGGTGCATGAATTCTACTTTTCCCGGTGCAAGGGCATTTACTCTGCACTCAATGGCGCATCCCTTCAGATCCACGTCTTTCTGTTCAAAATTCAATGGAATACCTGCGGCTATTCGTATCTGCCACTTCACTAGATCTATCCCGGTCAAAGCTTCAGTAACGGTATGTTCCACCTGAAGCCTTATATTCATTTCCATAAAGTAGGCGCCGCCTTTTTCATCCGCAAGAAATTCAAGAGTTCCCGCTCCTATATAGCCGATACCCTTTACAGCATCAGCAGCCTTTTTCATCAATGCTTCTCTCTGATCCTTGTCTATTGTAGGAGATGGAGATTCTTCGATGATTTTTTTGTTTCTTATCTGTATGGAGCAGTCCCTTTCTCCCAGGCAGACCACGTTCCCGAATTCATCTGCCAGTATCTGCATTTCGATATGTCTTGCCGGATTGATATACTTTTCCATATATACTCCGCCGTCACCGAAGGCTGCCTTTGCCTCTGCAGATGCAGCTGTGAATCCATCCTTCATTTCAGAACTGTTTCTAATAAGCCTTATCCCTCTGCCTCCGCCTCCGGCTCTAGCCTTCAGCATTACAGGATATCCAAGTTTTTCCGCTTTCTTTTCTGCTTCCTTAGAAGACTTGAGGATGCCTGTGCCGGGTATGACTTCAAGCCCCTGCTCCTCCATAACGGACTTTACAGTTTCCTTGTCTCCCAGATTCCTCATATTTTCAGAAGAGGGACCGATAAATACAATGTCGTTTCTAGTGCAGGCTTCCGCAAAATCCGGATTTTCTGACAGAAAACCGTAACCCGGATGGATAGCCTGAGCCCCGGAAACCAGTGCTGCACTTATGATCCTGTCATGATTCAGATAACTGTCGGCAGCATCAGCTTTTCCTATGCAGTAGCTTTCATCTGCCATAGCAACATGAAGGCTTTCTGCATCTGCCTCAGAATACACCGCCACAGATGATATCCCCATTTCTTTACAGGCTCTTATGATCCTTACAGCTATCTCTCCTCTGTTTGCTACCAGTATTTTTGAAAACATCAGCTATTCCTCCGCCAGAGTAAAGGAAAACTCTGCTTTAACACAAACATCTTCTCCTACGCTGCCCTTTCCCTCTGCAAAATAGAAAGGATGCTTCGCTCTTGTTATCCTGCATTCTGTTTCAAACAAGTCTCCCGGTCTTACAGGTTTAGTGAATCTCACCTTGTTCATACCTGTAAACATAGGCACGGAATTAGGATTTTCCTTGATCTTGTCTTTCATCAGTACGCATACAGACTGTGCAAGTATCTCGCAAAGGATAACTCCCGGGACTACAGGATTGCCGGGAAAATGTCCGTCAAGGAACCATTCCTCTCCTTTAATTTTAAGTTTTCCGTAAGCAGTTCCTTCTTTTTCTTCCGCTTCATCCAAAAGAAGCATGCTGTTTCTATGAGGAAGGATATCCATTATCTCTCTCTTATCCATTATTTTTCTCCCTTATTTTGAAAAGCGGATGTCCGTAATCCACCACAGCTTTATTGTCTGCGCATATTTCGGTTATGACCCCTTCATATTCTGAAAGGATCTCGTTCATAAGCTTCATGGATTCTATCACGCAGAGAACATCGCCTTTTTTTACGCTTTGGCCGACCTTAACAAAAGGTTCCCCATCCTCAGACGGCGCTGTATAGAAAACACCGATCAAAGGAGATCTGACTTCAGTATCAGCCGAAGATACAGGTGCTTCAGCTTCAGCCTCTTTTTCAGCAGGGATACTGATGCTTGCGTTCTTTCTTCCTCCGGAAGCTCTTTCGATCCTGATAACACTGCCGCTGCCGTCCACCTCTATACCGGTAAGATCCAGTTCGTGCATCAGGCTTGCATATTTTCTAATGTCTTTTTCATCCATCTTAAATCCTCCTGAAAGCCAGACATGCATTGTGGCCGCCAAATCCCAAAGAGTTTGAAACTGCCAGGTCTATGCTGTCTTTTACTGCTTTACAAGGTGTATAATTGAGATCGCATTCAGGATCAGACTCATTGAGATTTATTGTAGGAGGCACCATGCCCTCATTCAGAACCTTTATACATACTATTGCTTCTGCTGCACCTGCCGCTCCTAAAAGATGTCCGGTCATAGATTTAGTGGAACTGATCACTACATCTGACTTAGCCTTTTCCTCTCCAAATGCCTTCTTTACTGCCAAAGTTTCGGAAATATCATTAAGATGTGTTCCTGTTCCATGAGCATTAACATATACTCTGCCTTCTCCCTGATATCCCGCTTCTGCCAAAGCATCTTTTATCGCTCTTGAGCTCTGTTCAGCATCTTCTCTAGGCGCTGTTATATGATAAGCATCGCAGGTAGAGCCGTATCCACAGATCTCTGCATATATTTTTGCGCCTCTTTCTACAGCATGCTCATATTCTTCTAAGATAAGAGCTGCTCCTCCTTCCCCCATAACAAAACCGCCTCTTCTTTTATCGAAAGGTAGTGAAGCTTCATTAGGATCCTCCACTACTGAAAGAGCCTGCATATTGATAAATCCTGCCATACCGACTTCTGAAATAGCAGCTTCAGATCCGCCGGCTACGGCCGCATCGAGATAGCCATGTCTTATAGCTCTTACAGCTTCTCCTATTGCATTTGCTCCTGAAGCACATGCAGTAACTGACGGCATAGCTGCTCCTTTACAGTTAAACTTGATAGCTATCATTCCTGATGCCATATTTGCAATAAGCATTGGAATAAAGAACGGCGATACCTTTCTTGGTCCTTTTTCCATAAGGTTTCTCTCTTCCTTTTCAAAGGTCTGTATGCCGCCTATTCCTGTGCCGAAATACACGCCCATTTTCTCAGGTTCTACTTTTCCTTCGATCCCGCTTTCTTCCATTGCCTGACAAGCTGCAGCATAGCCAAGATGCACATATCTGTCAGATCTGAGCATATCGGATCTGTCCATATAATCTCTTGGGTTAAAGTCCTTGACTTCTGCCGCAAGCTTAGCTTTATAATTCTCAGTATCAAATGTTGTTATTGGTCCGATACCGTTTTTCCCGTCAATAAGATTATCCCAGAATTCATTTACATCGTTGCCTACAGGGCTAACGATCCCCATTCCTGTTACAACTACTCTTCTCATTCTACCCTCCTAAATAGCCAAGCCTCCGTCTACACGGATAACTTCACCGGTGATATAATCTGCCGCTGAGGATGCAAGGAATGCCGCCGCCTCCGCCACGTCTTCAGGTCTCCCCGGTCTCTTCATAGGTATTGATGAAACCAGCGGATCCGAAGTTTCCATATCCTTTGTCATGTCTGTTTCTATATATCCCGGCGCAATAGCGTTGCAGGTTATGTTCTTTGATGCCATTTCTTTGGCGATAGACTTTGTAAGACCTATAAGTCCTGCCTTTGAAGAAGCATAATTTGCCTGACCCGCATTGCCGTTTATTCCCACTACGGAGCTGATATTTATGATCTTGCCGCCTTTGCTTTTAAGCATGACCGGCAGACACATTTTGATCATATTGAAGCTTCCTTTAAGATTTGTATCTATTACATCATCAAAATCCGCTTCTTTCATGACCATGGCAAGACCGTCTCGGGTAATGCCTGCATTGTTTATGAGTATGTCTATCCTTCCGAAAACGCTTTTCACCTGTGATACCAGTTCCTTTGCTTTTCCGTGATCAGATACATCACATTGAAAGATCTCTGCTTTTACTCCGTATTTTATGCAGTCTTCCTTTACTCTCTGAGCACCATCTGTATTTCCTGCATAGACTATCGCTATATCTGCTCCAAGAGCCGCAAATTTTACTGCCGCAGCAGCACCTATACCTCTTGATGCCCCTGTAATAACCGCAGTTTTTCCTTTCAGCACGGTCTACCTCCTATCGGCTGTTTCTTTCGTTTATCAGTCTGACAGCCTCTTCAAGGCTTTCACTGTTTTCTACGCTTACAGCCAAAACGTTATCATCTATCCTCTTTATCATAGACGCCAATGTATTTCCCGGTCCCAGTTCCACAAAAATATCCGCTCCTCCGGCTATCATATCTTTAACGATCTGACTCCATCTCACAGGATTATTCATCTGCTTTGTAAGGAGCTGCACAGGATCATCGGAATATACGCTTCCTGTATAGTTGGAATATATATCTACTCTCGCTCTTCTAAAATCAACTTCTCTTAATATCTCTCCAAATCCTTCGGCTACGTCATTCATGAACGGTGAATGAAAACCGCCGGCAACTTTTAAAGGAAGAGCTTTCCCTCCGGCTTCCTTAACTCTTGCCATAAAAGCCTTCATTTCTTCCTTTGAACCGGCTACTGACAGCTGTCCCGGACAGTTGTAATTGACCGGATAAACTTCTTCAAATTCACTGCAAAGCTTTTCTGTTTCTTCATCATTGAGTTTGAGCACTGCTGCCATTGAAGTATCCTTTTCTTCCGCAGCTTTCTGCATCAGTTCTCCCCTGCTGCATACAAGCTTAAATCCTTCTTCAAAGGATACCATCCCCGAATATGTCAGCGCCGCTATCTCTCCAAGAGAAAAACCTGCTGTCATATCTGCTTTTATGCCTCTGCTTTCAATAGCAGCTGCCGCAGCAAGTTCTACAGTGAACATACAAGGCTGGGTATTTGATGTTTTTGACAGTTCAGCTTTTTCTGCTTCAAAACACTGTACAGAAGTGTTTGCTCTGACAGCATCCGCACTGTCGAAAACTTTCTTTGCTTCTGCCTCAGTTTCGTACAGTTCTTTTCCCATTCCTGTGTACTGGGCTCCCTGTCCCGGGAAAACAAAAGCTATCTTACCCATTTGCATCCTCCTTTAAGGCAGTTTTCTGCCTCTTCACAAATCTCTTTAACTATCTCCTCTGCAGACTGTTCTTTGCTTATCATGGCTGCCGCCTGTCCCGCAAGGAATGTACCTCCGGATACATCGCCCTCCTGAACAGCAAGTCTTACAGTCCCTTCGCCCATTTTTTCCAGATCTTCATCTGAAATATCCGAATACTCCGCTTTTGCATATTCTCTTGAAAACGGTGTTTTAAGGCTTCTGATAGGATGACCTAATCTTCTGCCTGTAACAACAGTGTCAAGATCCCCGGCTTTTATAAGTCTGTCTTTGTAATTTCTGTGGATGCAGCACTCGTTGGCAAGGAGGAATCTTGTACCCATCTGTACACCTTCCGCACCCAGCATAAAAGCTGCAGCAAAGCCTCTTCCGTCAGCTATGCCCCCGGCGGCTATAACAGGAAGATCTGTGCAGCTGCATATCTGAGGCACAAGAGTCATAGTAGTCAGTTCTCCTACATGACCTCCGCTCTCTGTACCTTCTGCAATAAGAGCAGATGCTCCCACTCTTGTCATAAGCTTAGCCATAGCTACCGATGCAACAACAGGTATCACCACAACTCCGGCTTCCTTCCATCTCTTCATGTATTTAAGAGGATTTCCGGCACCTGTGGTCAC
>JAFQKJ010000113.1 GCA_017397005.1 Bacillota bacterium | reverse complement strand
TATGAAAATGAGTGCTTTTATATAATGACGGATGCACGGTCCGGAAAGATGAGAGAACTGGAAATGAATCCGAAAGTTGCTCTATGCGGGGAGCTTTTCAACGGTCCTGGTGTGGCGGAAAACATAGGCCATGTTCTGAAAGAGGAACATGCAGAGCTGATGAAGACTTTAAGAGTTGCTTTGGCAGAGTGGTATTCCTACGGAAATGTAAATGAAAAAGACCCAAACACCATTATATTGAAAATAAAAATGACAGACGGTATGGTGGTTTCAGAAGGACTTAAGTATAATTTTTTCTTTAAATGATATGAAATCAAAACAAATAAGAAACGACGCTTTAGACAGGAAATTTTCTTGTAAGCGTCGTTGTTTTTATTTATTCAAAAGCGATTTTAATTTTGCATCAAATTCAGGCAGTGACCTTTTAAGGATAACAGGTTTTCCTTCCCTATTGATAAAGCAGTGGGAAGTTTTCCCTGAGAATACCTTTTCTTTGGAACTTGTATTTATGATGGTGTAACCCAGCACCAGTTTCACTCCCTTAAACTCTTCTACAGTAACATTGATGGAAATAGTGTCGTCAAAAGTGGTTGGGCGAATGTATTCCCCTGCCAAAGCGATCACGGGAGAGGCGATGCCGTCTTTCTCCATCTGAGCAAAACCGTAGCCGATCTGATCCATAAAGTCTATCCTGGCTTCTTCCAGCCATTTTATATAGTTTGAGTGATGGGTGATGCCCATTTTATCTGTTTCGTGGTAATGTACTTTGCGTGTGTATTCCTG
The DNA here is from genome assembly GCA_017397005.1 of Bacillota bacterium. Classification (GTDB taxonomy): domain Bacteria; phylum Bacillota; class Clostridia; order Peptostreptococcales; family Anaerovoracaceae; genus RGIG1899. The sequence goes on along the minus strand of JAFQKJ010000113.1, from coordinate 2,908 downwards.
CATTTATTTTCTCCGATTGTTATTATTATTTATTAGTATATTTTGTGTTGAAAAGCTTGTCAATTTTAGAATTTCGCGGCATGGATCTTAGGAAGCATGAGAACAGTCAGTATACCGGCTATAACGCATGCTATTTCAGTAAAGGCAAGAAGATCCATTGATGAAACCGCTGCCGCTGCGGAGGTGATACCCGAAACTGAAAGTGATGTGATGTTGTTCGTGAACAAAGGCACGAATACTGCTACACCAAAAGGAGCGGCAAGATCTCTGAACAATCCATATGTGCCTGTACCGGAACCGGCATATTTTGCCGCAACTCCGGAAAGAACAACTTTAAGGAATACTGCGGCGTTTCCTCCTAATCCAAACCCCAGCAGTCCAAGAGAAAGACCCGGCAGGATAACGGAAGATGTTTCTGTAAAAAACAGCATCAAAGCGCACCCGGATCCGGTTATAAATAAAGAACCTGTCAGTATAAATTTGGGTTCAAAACGGTCTGCCAATGGTCCCAGTATAACCGAACCTATGGACATTCCCAAATACATTATAGATATAGCATAACCTGAAATTACCGCATTTTCCGGCTGAGTATAGTTTACAAATACTATCATATTAGTCATGTTTGCCTGCATAAGACCCTGTGTCAGAAACAGTGCGACAACCGGAAGGATAAATGCTTTACGTTTCATAAATCCTGCAGACAGTACTGGATCTGATGCCTTTTTTTCTGCATATATGAGCAGGAAAGTAAATACTGCAGCTCCAACTGAAACAATAATAAAAGGAAGTGAGGACCATCCGAAATTCTGACCGAAAGACGGGATGCAAAGTATCAGACTGAACAAAACGAGTATGCATACCGAGCCTGCAAGGTCAAAATTGCCGAGAGAGTTTGTTTTCTGCTCTGTTTTTTTGATGGTAAAAAAACATACAAAAAATATACTTATACATACTGCAGAGCATATCCATAACATAAAACGCCATCCCCGAAGGTCGATCATAATACTTCCTAAAGTAGGGCCTATTATAACTGATGCACTGGAAATGAGCATATATAGTGAAAAGAGTTTTCCGGTTGAATTTTTTGGCGCTTGTGTAACGATATAAGCTAATACCATAGGAGTAATGGCTGCACTTCCTATACCTACGATAAAACGTGAAAGCATCATGAATATAAGAGATGGAGACAGGGCAGATAAGATGTTGCCTGAAGTATATACTATGATCCCTGTAAGTAAAGTTTTTCTCAGGCCTATAGAATCTCCTGCTTTTCCAAGTATAGGTGCAAAAGCTGCGGTGGATATGGCTTGTGAAAGGGCTGTCCAGGTAGTGTTGTTATACGGGATGTTCATATCCTGAACGAAGGCAGGCCCCAGCACAGTAGAAAAACCTCCTACGATCCCAACCATAAAAGCTGCAAAGGCATAAGGAATAAAGTCTTTAATATATGAGTTTGAAGATAGATTATCCATAATTTGTCCTCGCTGTATTTTTTCTTTAGTATTCTCGTTTTATCTTTTAATATTTGTGATATTAAGAGATTTCATCTAATATTGTGAAGTGTTAAGAGGTTTGATATAATTATTAAATATGATATTTTTGAAAGGATAGAGTGTTCATGAAAAAGAATAACTATATAAAAAAATTCCTGATCGCAGTTGGAGTGATACTTGGGGTACTTATACTTATAATTGGAGCATATGCAGCTTACCTGTTTTTAGATTACAGCAGGATCGAGGATAATGCTGAACTAAAAGTTCTGAATCCTGTAGAAGAGAAGATAACTGCAGGGGAAGAGCATAAGATCCTGACATACAATATAGGATTCGCGGCATATCTTCCTGACTTTGGATTCTTTATGGATGGCGGAACTGAGAGCAGGGCAAAGTCTGAAGAGTCGGTCAATGAAACTATGAAAGGCATTGCAAGGTTTCTTAAAAGTGAAGATGCGGATATCATCATAGTTGAAGAAATAGACAAAGATGCTACAAGGAGTCATCATGTGGATCAGGTCAGGTTTATCGAAGATGAAATGAATGGTTACAACTCTGTATTCGCAGTAAATTATGACAGTTCTTATCTCTTTTATCCTTTTAGAGAACCGATAGGGAAGTCTCTTTCCGGTATATATACAGGAAGCAGATATAATATAAGTGAAAGTATCAGAAGAAGTCTGCCTATAGAAACAAGTCTGATGAAATTCGTGGATCTTGATAGATGCTACAGCGTTTCAAGGATGCCTGTAGACAATGGCAAGGAACTGGTGATTTATTCCGCTCATCTTTCCGCTTACACATCTGATGGGACTATAGCAACACAGCAGCTTGAAATGCTTATAGCGGATATGAAGAGTGAGTATGAAAAAGGAAATCATGTTATCTGTGGAGGAGATTTCAATAAAGATCTGTACGGTGACAGTAGTGAGTATTTCGGTATAAGCGGTGAAGAGTATACCTGGGCGCAGCCTTTTCCGGGAGAGCTCTTGGAAGGGACCTCATTGACATTAGTCTCATCTTTGAACGAAGAGGATCCTGTGCCGTCCTGCAGAAACTCAGACAGAGCTTATCATAAAGATCAGTTCGTGCTGACTGTTGACGGATTCATAGTTTCAGAAAATGTAACGGTCACAGAATGCAGTGTTGCAGATATAGAATTTATTTATTCGGATCATAATCCGGTAAGGATGACATTTATACTTGAACATCAATTGGAGGAATAGACTATGGCATTTGTAAGTAAGAACGGTAAAGGTCTTTTGCTTTGTTTATGTATAGCGCTGCCGGCATGGATACTGGGGAAACAGTTCCCTATTATAGGAGGACCTATAATAGCCATTTTAGCCGGTATGATCGTTACGATATTTATTAAAGATAAAACAAATTTTTCGGCAGGGATCAAATTTACATCT